>CAZFHE010000001.1:0-1661 GCA_964518615.1 uncultured Dechloromonas sp.
TCGCAACAAGATCAAGAGCGTCGAAAACACGCGCAAGATCACCAAGGCCATGGAGATGGTGGCCGCATCCAAGATGCGCAAGGCGCAGGATCGGATGCGGGCCGCCCGTCCCTACGGCGAGAAGATCCGGCGCGTCGCGGCCCACCTGTCGCACGCCCTGACCGAGTACAAGCATCCCTTCCTGATGAAGCGCGACGTCAAGACCGTTGGCCTCATTCTTGTCACCTCCGACAAGGGTCTGTGCGGCGGCTTGAACTCGAACATCCTGCGCCTGACCCTCGGCAAGGTGAAGGAGTTCGAGGCGCAGGGCAAGAAGTTCCAGGCCACCTGCATCGGCAACAAGGGTCTGGGCTTCATGCAAAGGACGGGCGCCAAGGTCGTTTCGCAGGTCACCGCGCTGGGCGACACGCCGCGTCTGGAAAAGCTGATCGGCGCGGTCAAGGTCCAGCTCGACGCCTACATGAATGGCGAGATCGACGCGCTGTATATCGGCTACACCCGCTTCATCAACACGATGAAGCAGGAACCGGTGTTCGAACAGCTGCTGCCCCTGGCGGACGACGCGGTCGGTTCCGGCAAGGCGCGCTGGGATTATGTCTACGAACCCGACGCCCAGACGGTCATCGACGAATTGCTGCTGCGCTATGTCGAGGCGCTGATCTATCAGGCTGTGGCCGAGAACATGGCTTCCGAGCAATCGGCCCGGATGGTCGCCATGAAGTCCGCCTCCGACAACGCCAAGAACGTCATCGGCGAACTCAAGCTGGTTTACAACAAGGCCCGTCAGGCAGCGATTACCAAGGAACTCTCGGAAATCGTCGGCGGCGCCGCCGCGGTGTGACGCCTAGGTTTTTAATTTTGGGGATTTGAATATGAGTCAAGGTTCAATCGTTCAGTGCATCGGCGCCGTGGTGGACATCCACTTTCCGCGCGACGCCATGCCGAAGGTCTACGACGCCCTCAAGCTCGACGCTTCCGAAGCGAACGGCATGGCGGAAGAAGGCCTGACCTTCGAAGTACAGCAGCAATTGGGCGACGGCGTGGTCCGTACCATCGCCATGGGTTCCTCCGACGGTCTGCGCCGCGGCATGAAGGTCAATAACACCGGCGCCGCCATTTCGGTGCCGGTGGGTCTCGGCACCCTGGGCCGCATCATGGACGTGCTTGGCCGCCCGATCGACGAAGCTGGCCCGATCGACACCGCCGAAACCCGTCCCATCCACGCCCCGGCCCCGAAGTTCGACGAACTGTCGTCCTCGGTCGACCTGCTGGAAACCGGCATCAAGGTGATCGACCTGATCTGCCCCTTCGCCAAGGGCGGCAAGGTCGGCCTGTTCGGCGGCGCGGGCGTTGGCAAGACCGTCAACATGATGGAATTGATCAATAACATCGCCAAGCAGCACTCGGGTCTGTCGGTGTTCGCCGGCGTCGGCGAGCGTACCCGCGAGGGCAACGACTTCTACCACGAGATGAAGGACTCCAACGTTCTCGACAAGGTGGCGATGGTTTTTGGTCAGATGAACGAGCCGCCGGGCAACCGCCTGCGCGTGGCGCTGACCGGCCTCACCATGGCCGAGCGTTTCCGTGACGATGGCCGCGACATCCTGCTCTTCATCGACAACATTTACCGCTACACCCTGGCCGGTACCGAAGTTTCCGCG
>CAZFHE010000002.1:0-1692 GCA_964518615.1 uncultured Dechloromonas sp.
CTCAACGACTACCAATCCCGCCTCAAATCCCTGACCGGCGGCCAAGGCAGCTACACCATCGAATTCGCCCGCTACGCTGCCGTGCCGCCCAATGTGCAGCAACAAATGGCGAGCAAGTTACAGTTGCAGGATGAGGACGAATGAGCCTTGGATGATTCCAGAAGGGAGAAACTGGCTTTCAGGATGTGCCAATGGAAGCTGTTTCTCCTGACGCTCGCTTCGGTGGTCTTCGTATTGCTCGGAATGTTCATGATTGGGCGCGACCCTTTCATGGCTTGGCTGTGCATTGTACTTTTTGGCGCCGCTGGGCTAAGGGGGCTCTCTCTGATGGCGACTGAAAGCCCATCGCTCCAGCTAGACAGAGATGGCTTTGAGATGTGGGGTTTAGTCAAGCGGGTCCGGTTTCGCTGGGCCGACATTGAATCCATCCGCCTTACCCGGGTTCGCCACAACCAAGTCATCGCCATTAGCTACAGGAAGGGCCATCCTCGGCGCAGTAGCGTGTCCCGGTCAGTGGGGGGCATGGATGCTTCGATCGGGAATGTCTACGAAACCCCTCTGGATGCGTTGTGCAAAAAAATGAACGAGGGGCATGCGCGGTATGGCCGCGCCGCCAGGAGTTCAGCCGGCGGGCGGGGCCAGCATTAATTCCGGCGCGGTGAATAACGACCGGATGACCACCCGCCGAATCGCCGGATTATCCGGCACCGCGTACAGCACATCGCACAGCATTTCCTCGAAAATGCCGCGCAGGCTGCGGGCGCCGGCTTTGTACTCGATGGCCAGCGCGGCGATTTGTTGCAGGGCTTCGGGCTCGATTTGCAACTCGACGCCGTGGCTCCGTAATAGCGCGGCGAATTGGCGGACGATGGCGTTTTTCGGTTCGGTCATGATCCGTATCAGCATGTCCTGTGTCAGCGCATGCAGCCGGGTGACGACGGGGAGCCGCCCGGCGAATTCGGGAATCAGGCCGAATTCGAGCAGGTCGGTGGGTTTGATGCGCTCGTTCAAGCGTTCGAGAATTTTCTGATCGTCGCCGCCGGCGGCGCTGATGAAGCCATAGCCGTGGTTCCTGGCGAGAATTTGTTCCAGGCCGACGAAAGCGCCGCCGCAGATGAACAGAATCTGCGTGGTGTCGAGATGACGGCCGTCCTTGAGGCGCACCGGCGCGCCTTCCATGATTTTCAGCAGCGCGTGCTGCACGCTTTCGCCGGAACTGGCGCGGGCTTCGCCGCCGGTGGCCTTCAGTTTGTCGATTTCGTCGATGAAAACGATGCCGTGGGCGGCGCGTTCGGCATCGTCATCGGCGCGTTCGAGCAGGCGTTGCAGGATGGCCTCGATTTCGTCGCCGACGAAGCGCGACTGGGCAAGCGAGGTGGCGTCGGCGGTGACGAAGGGCAGGTCGAGGATGCGCGCCAGGGTTTCGCAGAGCAGGGTCTTGCCGGTGCCGGTCGGACCGATCAGCAAAATGTTGCTTTTTGCCAGTTCGACCCCGCTGCCGGCGCTCGCCGCCGGACGCCGGAAATGGGCATAGACGGCGACGGCCAGCGTCTTTTTGGCCGTTTCCTGGCCGATCACGTGCTCAGACAGGCGGGCGGCGATTTCGCTGGGCTTTAGAGCGGTTTTGATTCAAGTATGGACAAACACAGACTTCTGCGTCCTTGCGCTTTGCCCCCCTCGCCCGCTTGCGGG
>CAZFHE010000003.1:0-3388 GCA_964518615.1 uncultured Dechloromonas sp.
ATGTTCGCTGCCGGCGTGCCGCTGGTCGAATCCCTCGACTCGGTTGGCGGCGCGGCCGGCAATCACGTCTACAAGGTTGCCACCAGGCAGATCCAGAACGAGGTGGCAAGCGGCACCAGCCTGACCATCTCGATGCAGAACGTCAATCTGTTCCCCAACATGGTCACCCAGATGGTGGCCATCGGCGAGGAATCGGGCGCGCTCGATTCGATGCTCGGCAAGGTGGCCGACTTTTTCGAGCAGGAGGTTGACGACGCGGTTGCCGCCATGTCGAGCCTGATGGAACCGATCATCATGGTCGTGCTCGGCACCTTGATCGGCGGCTTGGTCGTCGCCATGTACCTGCCGATCTTCAAACTCGGCGCCGTCGTCGGATGATTCCCGAATTGCCGGGCGGCCTGGCGGCCATCGCCGGGCTGCTGGGGTTGTGTATCGGCAGTTTTCTCAACGTGGTGATCCATCGTTTGCCGAAAATGATGGAGCGGGACTGGCAGGCGCAATGCGCCGAGTCGCGTGACGAGTTACACGACAACGCGCCGCCGGACGGCGAGCCGTTGTCGCTGGCCCGGCCGCGCTCCCGCTGCCCGCACTGCGGGCACGCCATCACGGCGCTGGAAAACATCCCGGTGCTCAGTTACCTGCTGATTCTCAAGGGAAAATGCGCCGGCTGCGGCCAGCGCATTTCGCCGCGCTACCCCATCGTCGAACTGCTGACCGGCCTGCTCTCGGCTTATGCCGCCTGGCATTTCGGTCCGACGCTGCAACTGGCCGGGGCGCTGTTGCTGATCTGGGCGCTGATCGCACTGACCTTCATCGACTTCGACACGCAACTGCTGCCGGATTCGATCACCCTGCCGCTGCTCTGGCTTGGCCTGGCTTTCAATCTGCCAGCGACCTTCACCGATCTGCCAGCCGCCGTCATCGGCGCCATGGCCGGTTATCTCGCGCTGTGGTCGGTGTTCTGGCTCTTCAGGCTGGCCACGGGAAAGGAAGGCATGGGCTATGGCGACTTCAAGCTGCTGGCGGCGCTCGGCGCCTGGCTCGGCTGGCCCCTGCTGCCGGCCATTATCCTCATTTCCTCTGTCGTTGGCGCCGTGGTTGGCGTGACGCTGATCATCGCCGCTCGTCACGGGCGCAATGTGCCGATTCCTTTCGGCCCCTACCTGGCGGCCGCTGGCGTCATCACCCTGTTCTGGGGGGATGCCATCACCCGCGGCTACCTGGGCCTGATCGCTTAAACCCGCTTCCAGGTGACGAAGGCGTAAGCCAGGCCGGTTTCGCTGCGGTTCGCATGGCGCGCGGTTTCGCGCCATTGGCCGCGATCCCAGATGGGGAAGCTGGCATCGCCCTCGGGTTCCAGGTCGATTTCAGTCAATTCCAGGCGATCGGCCAGCGGGAGGGCTTGGCGATAAATGTCGGCGCCGCCGATGACGAACACGCTCGTCTGCCCGGCCACAAGCGCCAGCGCGGCGTCTAGCGACGGGGCCAGTTCGGCGCCCGGCGCTGCGTAGCCGGCCTGCCGGGAAATGACGATGTTGCGCCGCCCCGGCAGCGGCCGGAAGCGCGCCGGCAGCGATTCCCAGGTCTTGCGGCCCATCAGCACCGCATGGCCCTGGGTCAGCGCCTTGAAATGCGCCATGTCTTCCGGCAGGTTCCACAGTAGGCGATTGTCGCGACCGATCACCCCATTACGGGCGATGGCGGCGATGAGAACGATTTCGGGCATGGCTTCAGCGATGAGCGGCAAGGACGTCATGGTACAGACGGCCATAGTCGACTGCGGCATGGCGCCAGGAAAAATCGCAGCGCAGGCCGTTCTGCTGGATGGGTTGCCACAGCCGTTTGTCTTGCCAGGCCGCGGTGACGCGCTGCATGGCTTGCAACAGGGCATCAATGCTGCCGTCGGCCATGACGAAGCCGTTGCCGGTCTTGTCGGCCAGGGTCGCGTCGTTGACATCGACCACGGTGTCGGCCAGGCCGCCGGTGGCTTGCACCAGCGGCGGCGTGCCATAGCGCAGGCTGTACATCTGGTTCAGACCGCAGGGTTCAAAGCGCGAGGGCATCAGGAAGCAGTCGGCGCCCGCCTCGATGCGGTGGGCCAGGGTCTCGTCGAAGCCGAGTTTGGCCGCGACCTGTCCCGGCAATCTTTCCGCCAGCGCCAGGAAACCGTCCTGGAGCCCTGGATCGCCGCTGCCGAGCAGCGCCAGTTGGGCGGGCAGTTCGGGCAGGGCGTCGCCCAGCGCGAGCAGCAGATCGAGCCCCTTTTGTTCGGTCAGGCGGCTGACCACGCCGAACAGCGGCCGGTCGGTGGCCGGATCAAGCCCCATTTCCTGTTGCAGGGCCAGCTTGTTGGCGCGCTTGGCGGCCAGCCGGTTGGCCGCGTAGTGTGCATAATGAGGTGCGGCCAGCGCCGGATCGGTGGCGGGGTTCCAGAGGACAGGGTCGATGCCGTTGAGAATGCCGTACAAGGCGTCGCGGCGGTGGCGCAACAGCGGGGCCAGACCGTAGCCGAAAGCCGGATCCTGGATTTCCTGGGCATAGCTCGGGCTGACCGTGGTAATGCGCGTTGCCAGTTGCAGGCCGGCCTTCAGGAAGGACAAGAGGCCGTGGTACTCGACGCCGTCGAAGCGCCAGGCGGCGTCTGGCAGGCCGAGGGCGTGGCGCAGCGACTCGTCGAAACAGCCCTGGAAAGCGATGTTGTGCACCGTGACGACAGACGCCGCGCCGCCCTCGTAATGCAGCCAGGCCGGCGCCAGCGCGGTTTGCCAGTCGTTGACATGCACCACATCGGGGCGCCAGTTGAGTTTGGAAATGAGGGGCGAAGCGTCCTGACCAAGCAGCGCGGCGACCCTTGAGAGCAGGCCGAAACGGATGGCATTGTCGGGCCAGTCGTTGCCGTCGGCGGCGACATAGGGATTGCCCGGACGCTCAAACAGCGATGGGCAATCGAGCAAGAGCAGTGGCAGACCGTCAGCCTCCTCAGTGGCCTTAGCGATCAGCAGCCGGGAGGGCGGCAGCGCCGGGGCCAGTGCGGGCAGTTCGGCGATGACTTTGGCCTTCGGGAAAGCCTGACGCAGCGCAGGATAGAAGGGCAGCAGCACGCGGATATCGTGACCGGCGCGACGCAAGGCCGCCGGCAAAGCGGCGGCGACATCGCCAAGACCGCCAGTCTTGACCCAGGGCGCCATTTCGGAAGTGGCGAAGAGGATGCTTGATGTCTTCATTGTTACCTCAGTGCTGTCAGCAGGCCGCGGGTTGAGCTATCGAACGCGCTATCGTCGCCCACCGCGTTAATCAGCGGCTCGATGCGGCGCGCCAGGGTTTTGCCCAGTTCGACGCCCCATTGGTCGAAGGAGTTGATATTCCACAGCGCGCCGAGGCAGAAGGT
>CAZFHE010000004.1:0-5248 GCA_964518615.1 uncultured Dechloromonas sp.
GCGACCACATTCTGGTGATGAGCAATGGCGGTTTCGGCGGCATTCACGACAAGTTGCTGGGGCGGCTGGCGGGGTGAGGCTTGCCGCTCTGGGCGCGGATTCGTGGCGGCTGGCAGGGTAATCGCCTGAACGCCCGATTCAGCCTTGGCCGCAAAAACTGCGACGCCGTTGGGGCCCATCTGGAGCGCCGAGCAACGCAGACGGGCCGGGGGAAGTCGGTCGGCGTCTTTTCATAGCCGACCGCCCGGCCCGTCGAGTCGCGCAGGGCAGTCGGCGCAGCCGACCGCGTAACCTGGGGTCGCCTTCTTCTTGGGCTACTTTCTTCTTGGCGAATACAAGAAGAAAGTATGCCCGCGCGTCAGGCGCGGAAAACAGCGATTGAGAAAAGCAAAGACTGGATAGCCTTCCCCCCAAATCCCCAAGGGCGAGATGGCAGTGCCATTCGTGCGATTGACCTGCCGATCCGCATTGACACGGGAACAAAAAGGGGCGGGAGAAAAACTCCCGCCCAAGCGGGCTGGCCCGCTGCATGTCGCTTCAGGGAAGCAGAATGAAGCTCGCTTTCTCGCGTACCGTGATGTCCGGCTTGTCGATGGCCGTGATCTCGAAGTGGATGGGATTGGCCCCTTGCCGGCCAGCCTCGGGCGGCACGCGGACGACGGCGTTGAAGCTCGTCAGCGTGGCGGCCGGGACATCGACTTCGTTGTCGTCGGCAATCTCGGCCTCGGGCAGGCCGTCGACGCTGACCCGGTAGCGATGCGCCTGCTCCTCGGTATTCATGATTTTCAGCATATAGACATTCTCGATGCGCCCATCGTCGGCTTCGCGGGCGAGCACGGAGCGGTCGCGGATGATGTCTACCTTGAGCGGTATGCGATGGGCCAGGAACCAGCCGGCCAAGCCGGCGATCAGCAGCAGGATGGCGGTGTAGAGCACGATGCGCGGGCGCACGATATGGCGCAGGATCTCCTGGCGCGACAAGCGCTGCGCCATCGCCGTCTCGGTCGAGTAGCGGATCAGGCCGCGCGGCTGGCCGATTTTGTCCATGACCTGATCGCAGATGTCGATACAGGCGGCGCAGCCGATGCATTCGTATTGGAGGCCCTTGCGGATGTCGATGCCGGTCGGGCAGACCTGCACGCACAGATCGCAATCAATGCACTCGCCGCGCCTGGCCGTGGTCGGGGCGGCCTCCTTGCGGCGCATGGCGCGCGGTTCGCCGCGCTCGGGGTCGTAGGAAATGATCAGGGTGTCGGGATCGAACATCACGCTCTGGAAGCGGGCATAGGGACACATGTACTTGCACACCTGCTCGCGCAAAAAGCCCGCCATCAGGTAGGTGAAGCCGCCGTAGAAAAAGATCCAGAATATTTCCCAGCCGCCCAGGGTCCCGTGCCGCACGGACTGGGTCAGTTCGCTGACCGGGGTGAAGTAGCAAACCAGCGTAAAGCCGGTCCAGAGCGCGAGCGCTCCCCATAGCAGATGCTTGAAGAGCTTGATGCGAAGCCAGGATGCGTCGCGCGGCCCCTGGTCGCGCTTGATGCGGGCATTGCGCTCGCCTTCGATCCAGTTCTCGATCCACATGAACATTTGCGTATAGACCGTCTGCGGGCAGGCATAGCCGCAGAACAGCCGGCCAGCCACGGCGGTGACCAGGAAGAGGGCGTAGGCCGAGACGATCAAGAGCGCGCTGAGATAAATCACGTCCTGCGGCCAGAAAACGACGCCGAAAATGTAGAACTTGCGCTCGACCAGATGCAGCAGCACCGCTTGGCGATCGTTCCAGCGAAGCCACGGGGTCAGGTAGAAGATGATCTGGGTGATGAGTACCAACGCGATCCGCCAGTTATCGAAATAACCGCGAACGCGCTTGGCGTAGATGATTTTGTGCTTCTCGTAGAAGGAAATGGGGGCGGGTTCGGCTTCCTGGCGGGAGGGTCTGTTGGCGGGGCTCATTAAGCGGGCAAGATTTGGGCGATGGATTGAGGGGAGGGTGGATGGGGGGAAACCGGTCTGACTGATCGACTGGGCGATCCGGCGGCGTCAAGCTGGCCTGCGGCCAGCTTGAAAGGGGAAGGCCCCCGGATTGTCAGCCGGTCGATCGCCACAGTGCTACGAGCGTGGGGGGCGCGAGTTCGTGGTTGCCGCCGGTTTCCGGAATATCCTGAATCAAGATGCGTGCCTGACTGGCTCGGCCTAAATAAATTTACCGAGAATCAGTGACTTATATTGCTGCCACCCCTTTCTTCATGGCGGGCATCGCGACCTTGTGTCATTATTGGCACAGTCAATTGGCGAAAGTGACAATACCGGCATGAGCCTTCCCGCCCTCAGTGAATTGCTGTCCTTTCTCGACGGCCTGCCCGAGCCGCGCATCGTGATGGATGCCGATTACCGCATCGTCGCCGCCAATGCCGCCTATCTGCGCGAATTCTCGGGCGGCGCGGAGGTCGCCGGGCGCTTTTGCTACGAGGTTTCGCACCGCTTCGACGTACCCTGCGATCAGGCCGGCGAAGCCTGTCCGCTGAAACTCAGCCTGGAAGCCGGATCGCCGCAACGGGTGCTGCATCAGCACCATACGCCGCGCGGCGACGAGCATGTCGCCGTCGAAACCACGCCCATCCGCGACGACAGGGGGCGGATCGTCTATTTCGTCGAAACCATGCGCATCGTCCGCCAGGCCAGCAGCCGCCCGGTGGCGCAGGGCCTGGTGGGCCGATCGCCGGCCTTCGTCGCCATGCTCGACAAGGTGTTGCGCGTCGCCCCGTCCGATGCCGCCGTCTTGCTGCTCGGCGAAACCGGCACCGGCAAGGAGCTGGTGGCCCACGCCATCCACGAGGCCAGCGCCCGGGGAAGCGGCCCCTTCGTCGCTGTCGATTGCGCCGGCTTGACCGAGACGCTGTTTGAAAGCGAACTGTTCGGCTACGAGAAGGGCGCCTTCACCGGCGCCACCCACCGCAAGCAGGGGCTGGTCGAAGCCGCCAGCGGCGGCACGCTGTTTCTCGACGAAATCGGCGAATTGCCGCTATCGCTGCAAGTCAAGCTCTTGCGTCTCTTGGAAACCGGCACCTATCGCCGGGTTGGCGGGCTGGAATGGCTGCCCGCCGATTTTCGCCTGATCGCCGCCACCCACCGCGACCTGCGCGCCATGGTGGGAGACGAGACTTTCCGCCGCGACCTGTACTTTCGCATCAACACCTTCCCGATCCACAACCCGGCGCTGCACGAGCGGCCGGAGGACATTCCGCTCCTGGCCAATTCATTGCTCGAACGGGTTGGCCGCCAGCGCCGCCGCCGCTTTTCGCCGGCGGCGCTGAGCTGGCTCTCCAGCCGCCGCTTTACCGGCAATATCCGCGAATTGCGCAATCTGATCGAGCGGGCAACCTTGCTGGCCAATGGCGACTTGATCGAAATCGCCCACCTCGACGATCCGGTCGATGCCGTGCCGGCCGCCGCCGACCATGCCTTTCGCGTCAGCGACGTGGTCGATCTGGATACGCTGGAGCGCCGCTATCTCGCCTGGGCCAAGGCCCGCCCGGACGCCGACCCGGCCAGTCTTGCTGGGCGGCTGGGCATCAGCCAGCGCACCCTGTACCGCAAGCTGCAAGCCGGGCGCGTTGGCTGAAGGCGAACGGGATCGAGACGCTCCCGCCGGGCAATGGCCCGCGGCCAACGCGCGGCGGGAGGGTATTGGCCCGGTTTATCCGGCCAGCGCGGGATTCAGCGTGTAGGTGCCGGTCAGGCTGGCTTCGGCCAGCACGTGGCCTTGCAGGGCGGCGCGAAGCTCGGGGCCGCCGAAACGGCCCGTCAATGGCAGTTGCTCGACGTCCAGGGCATACACGGTGAAGACGTAGCGATGCGCGAGTTCGTCGTTCCACGGCGGGCAGGGGCCGTCGTAGCCGTAGTAGTCGCCGCGCATGTCGTTGTCGCTGGCGAACCAGTCGGTATAGCTGTTGATGCCCTGGCGCGCGCCGTGCGGCGTCTGCGAGCCTGGCTTGCCGCGCGCGGTGACGCCGTGACTGAACTCGCCGGCCTGGATGCTCGTCAGCGTGGCCGGCAGGTCGATCAGCGCCCAGTGGAAGAAATCGACGCGCGCGAGCGCCGCCGGCACGCTGCGCCCTTCTTGATTGACGTCGTCGCCTTGACTGGGGCAGTCGGGATCGTGGCAGAGAATGGCGAAGGAGCGCGTGCCAGCCGGCGCGTCATGCCAGCTGAGCTGAGGATTGAGATTCTTGCCGAGGCAGACGTGGTGGGCCGGATCGGGATTGCAGAGGGCGTAGTCGCTGGGAATCCGTTCGCCTTCGGCAAAGCTGGTGCTGGTCACGCGCATGTGGGTCTCCTCTTATTCGGCGGCTCGGCGCTTGAAATCGCGCAGGCGAAAGCCAAGCAGCCAGAGCGTTGCAAAATAGGCGGTCACGCCAAGCGGAACCAGCCATGAGAGATGGATTGTCCGACCGAGCGCGCTCTTTTGCAACCAGGCGTTCTCGCTGCCCATGCCGAACCACAGCCCGGCGGCCATGACCGCGATGGCCGCCAGCAATTTGAGCCCAAAGGGCCGCCAGCCCGGCTGGGGCGTATAGATGCCGTGGCGGCGTAAGCCCCGATAAAGCAGCGCGGCATTGAGGCAGGCGGCCAGCCCAATGGACAGGGCCAGGCCCGCATGGCCAAGCCCGAGGCCGAAGATGAAAAGGGCGTTCATCACTTGCGTGGCGCATAGCGAAACCAGCGCGATGCGCACCGGCGTGCGCACGTTTTGCCGGGCATAGAAACCCGGCGCTAGCACCTTGACCAGAATCAGGCCGGTCAAGCCGACGGCGTAGGCGACCAGGGCGTTTCGGGTGGCCAGCACGTCGCTGGCCGAGAAGGCCCCGTGATGAAAGAGGGTGGCGATCAGCGGCACCGCCAGCAGGGCCAGGGCGACGGCGGCCGGAGCGGCCAGCAGCAGGGTCAGGCGCAGGCCCCAGTCGAGCAGCCTCTCGTATTCCGCGCGATCGCCGTTGGCGTGGCAGCGAGACAGCGAGGGCAGCAAGATGGTGCCCAAGGCCGCGCCCAGCAGACCCGAGGGAAATTCCATCAGGCGGTCGGCGTAGTACAGCCAGGAGACGCTGCCGTCGGCGAGAAAAGAGGCGAAAACGGTATTGATCAAGAGACTGATCTGGGATACCGAGACGCCAATCAGCGCGGGTCCCATCAGCGTGACGATGCGCCGCACCCCGGGATCGGCCCAGGCCGCCCGCCAGTTCAGCGT
>CAZFHE010000005.1:0-1634 GCA_964518615.1 uncultured Dechloromonas sp.
GGCACCCGAAACGCTTGCTCCCCGCCCATCGCTGACCGTCACGGCGACCTGGGCGGCGCCCTTTGCATCGGCGGTGACGCTAAAGGTCTGCGTGGCGGCATCGAAGCTGAGCCAATCCGGCAGGGGCTTGCCGTTGTTCAGCGTGGCGGTATAGCTCAAGGTGTCGTTGCTGTCGCGGTCGGTGAAGCTGCCGGCGGGGATCTGCCAGGAAAAGGCTTGCCCCTGGGTCAGGTCGACATCGACCAGGGGCTTGGCGAGTTCCGGCGCATCGTTGACGCCGTGGATGGTCACGGTCAGTTCGCCCTTGCTATTCGCCGCCCCATTGCTCGCGAGGTAGCCGAAGCGTTCCGTCACCGTTTCGCCGGCCCCCAGTCCTTGCACCTTGGATAGGGCATTGTCGAGCACATAGGCGTAACTGCCATCGGATTGCAGGAGCAGTATCCCGTATTCGCCAGCGCGGATGCCAAAATCGCTGACTTCCAGCGTACCGCCCTCCGGGTCGTGGTCGTTGTCGAGCACATTGCCGAAGGCGATGGTCTGGCCGTCCTCGACGACATCTGCCGTATCTGGGGCGGTGATGGGTGCTGGCTTGTCTTGACCATCATCGGATAGGACATCCAGCGCAAAGCTCTGGCTGGCCGAGACGCCAGACGGGTCGGTGGCCGTAACGCGCAGTTGCAGATTGATGGCCCCCGCTGGCGTGCCGCTGAAGGTTTGTGTTGCGGCATCGAAGCAGAGCCAGTCGGGCAGAGGATCGCCATTCTCCAAGGTGGCCGAATAGCTCAGCACATCGCCGAGGTCGACGTCGGTGAAACTGTTGGCCGGCAGCGTGTAGCTGAAGGGAGCGTCTTGCCTGGCCTGCTGGTCGACAAGCAGCGCGCCGATTTCGGGCGCGTCGTTGGCGCCGTGGATGGTCACGGTCAACTCGCCGCTACTTTGCGCTGCGCCGTCGCTGGCGAGGTAGGCGAAGTGCTCGGTCACGGTTTCGCCGGCGCCCAGTCCCTGAACCTTGGATGAGCCGTTATCGAGCGCGTAGCTGTAGCTGCCGTCGGAGAGCAGGCTCAGGACGCCGTATTCGCCATGCCGGATGCCAGGGTCGGCAACCTGGAGGGGGTCGCCGTCCGGGTCATGATCGTTGGCCAGCACATTGCCGGTGGCGGTGGTTTGGCCGTCCTCAAAGACGTCGGCGCTGTCCGGGAGAGTGAGGGGGGGCTGGGGGACGCCCTTGCCAGGGTCATGCTCCCCATAATCCACCCCGCGTTCGAGCAATTCGGCGAAGGTGAAGCTGATGTTTTCCCAAGGAAGGCTGATTTCCTGAACCGGCGCTTGCATATCCGGGTCACGCGGATCAAAGCCGATAAAGCGGATCACATCGCCTTCCGGGGTGTAGCGCAGGAGCAAATCCCGACCGTCGAATGCCAGGTACAGGTCATCGGCATGAACATCACCGGTTAATTCGATGCGGTTGTTGTCCTCTTCCCGCCAGGTTTCGACAATGCGCGTCTCGGTTGCCGGACTGCCTTCTTCCTTATAGATGAGGTAGGTATCCGAACCGGCGCCGCCAACCAGGCGGTCTGATCCGCCTTGGCCATCGAACCAGTCATCGCCATCCCCGCCGATCAGGGTATCGGCAT
>CAZFHE010000006.1:0-1578 GCA_964518615.1 uncultured Dechloromonas sp.
TAGGTCAGCGCGTCGAGATTGACGAGCGCCTCATCGCGCGTCGCCAGCCAGTCGAGGACGAAATTGCTGCCGATGAAGCCGGCGCCGCCGGTGACGAGAATCATGCGAATCGAGCGTCCAATGAAAGACCCGGAATTTTACCGCAAGTCGCCGTCTTTCTCCCCGAACAGGCGGCGAACGGGCGAGACGCGACAGCAATCACTGGCGAAATCCAGGCTGGGACAAGGCGGCGCGACGCGGCCAGCCCCCTCAGCGCACGGGCGTCAGGCATTCCAGACCGCCCATATAGGGGCGCAAGGCAGCCGGGATGTCGACGCTGCCGTCGGCGCGCTGATGGTTTTCAAGAATCGCCACCAGGGTGCGACCCACGGCAAGGCCGGAGCCATTCAGGGTATGCGCCGGCTCCGGCTTGTTCTTGTCGTTGCGAAAACGCGCCTGCATGCGCCGGGCCTGGAAAGCGCCGAAATTGGAACAGGACGAAATTTCGCGATAGGTGTTCTGCGCGGGCAGCCAGACTTCGAGATCGTAGGTTTTCTGGCTGGAAAAACCCATGTCGCCGGCGCACAGCACGATGCGGCGGTAGGGCAATTCGAGCGCCTCCAGGATGGCCTCGGCGTGGCCGGTGAGTTCCTCGTGGGCGGCGGCCGATTGGTCGGGATGGACGATTTGTACCAGTTCGACCTTGTCGAATTGATGCTGGCGAATCATGCCGCGCACGTCGCGCCCGCCGGAACCGGCTTCGGAGCGAAAGCAGGGGGTGTGGCAGACGAATTTCAAGGGCAGGGCCTCGGCAGTGAGAATTTCATCGCGGACAATGTTGGTCACCGGCACCTCGGCGGTCGGAATCAGATAAAGCGGCTCCTGCTCGCCGCGCGGCACCTTGAACAAATCCTCCTCGAACTTGGGCAGTTGGCCGGTGCCAAAGAGACTCGCGGCATTGACCAGGTAGGGCGCGTAGAGCTCGGTATAGCCGTGCTTGGCCGTGTGCGTGTCAAGCATGAACTGGGCCAGCGCCCGATGCAGGCGGGCGAGGCCCCCCTTCAACAGCGAGAAGCGAGCGCCGGAAATTTTGGCCGCCGTGGCGAAATCCAGTTGGCCCAGCGCTTCGCCGAGATCGGCGTGATCCTTGACGGTAAAATCGAAGGCGCGCGGCGCGCCCCAGCGCTTGAGTTCCACATTGGCCGTCTCGTCCGCGCCATCCGGCACCGAATCCTCCGGAATATTGGGCAGCGTCGCCAATAGCGCATTGAATTTATCCAGCAATTCGCCCAGACGGGTTTCGGAAGCTTTCAACTCGTCGCCCAGCGCGCCAACCTGGGCCATCACCTCGGACGCGTCCTGGCCCTTGCCCTTCAGGATGCCGATCTGTTTGGACAGGCTGTTGCGCTGCGCCTGCAAATCCTGGGTGCGGGTCTGCAAGGTCTTGCGCTCGGCTTCCAGCGCCTTGAATGCGCTGAAGTCGACCGGCTTGCCGCGCCGGGCCAGGCCGTCGATCACGGCGTCGAGGTGGGTGCGGAGTTGCTGGATGTCGAGCATGATGTTTCCTGATGACGGACGATTGGCCGCGAAATAGCCGGA
>CAZFHE010000007.1:0-1527 GCA_964518615.1 uncultured Dechloromonas sp.
CGCGAGGGCGCCGCCCGCCGCGACGAAGCGTTTCACGGCGCCTCCGGCGGGGGAGAGAGGCTCACCGTCCAGGTTTTCCAGTCGGAAGCCAGGTTCCAGTCCCGGCTGCCCAGCGCGGAAATCTGGAAGGGACGCGGCAACTGGCTGGTATCCAGCCGCATGCGCAGCGCCGCCTGATAGGTCTCGCCAAAGCGCAGCGGCGGATCGTTGTCATCACTGATCGGCCAGTAGCGCAGCCGCGACAGGACCGCCAGGGCCTCGGCCAGCGTGGCGAAGGATTGATGCAGGCCGCCGGAAGACAGCCGGTACTGGCGCGTCAGCGCGTGATAGGAAAGGCTGGTGGTCTGCGAGCGGGCGGCCACCGTTTCGTCGAACCAGTACCAGCGCCGGCGGGTCATTTCAAAATCAATGACAAAAGTCAGCACGACGCCGCGGGCCACCGCTTCTTCCAGACGGGGCCGCAATTCGAAATGAAAATCGGCGGACAGCGCATAACCCTCCTCGCCGAAAACGATCTGCGGATTGACCACCTCGATCACCGCCCCCCAGGCCAGCATCGGCGCCAGCAAGAGCGGCAGCAGGCAGCGGCGCAGGAATTCAGGCAAGTTTGTCGACGAGGCAGTAATAGAAGCCATCATGTTCGGCAGTGGGAAGAAGCTGTTCCTCATGGCGGCGGCGGGCCAGCGGCTGGCGCGCCAGAAAGCGCTCGACCTGTTCGCCATTTTCCGCCGGGAAAAGCGAGCAGGTCGCGTACAGCAGTTTACCTCCCGGCCGCAGCAGCGGCCAGAGCGCATCGAGAATACGCGCCTGACTGGCGGCGAAACGGTCGATGTCCTCGGCCCGGCGCAGCCATTTGGCATCGGGATGACGGCGCACGACGCCGCTGGCCGTGCAAGGCGCGTCGGCCAGCACGGCATCGAAGGGCTGGCCATCCCACCAGGTTTCGGGACGGGCGCAGTCGGCGGCCCGCACCGTGGCCGTAAGGCCCAAGCGTTCAAGATTGGCGGCGACGCGCCGGCAGCGCGAAGGCTTCAGATCGAGCGCCAGCAAGTCGAGATCCGCGCGCTCGAGCAAATGCGCCGTCTTGCCCCCCGGGGCCGCGCAGGCATCGAGCACGCGGCTGCCCGGCGCGGGATCGAGCAATTCGGCGGCCCTTTGCGCGCCGGGATCCTGCACCGACACCCAGGCTTCGTCAAAACCCGGCAGGCGCTCCACCGGCAGCGGGCGATCCAGCGCCAGCGCGGCTTCGCCTAGGGGCCGGGCGGCGATGCCCTCGGCGCAGAGGCGCTCCAGATACTCGTCCCGGCTGCCCCGGCGCGCATTGACGCGCAAGGCCATCGGCGGCGGCGCATTGCCGGCGGCAACGATGGAGGGCCAGTCCTGCGGGTAGGCCCGCTGTAATTCTTCCAGCCACCAGTCCGGATGCTGGCTGCTGGCTAAAGGATCGGCGGCCAGCGCGGCGAGCAGTTCAGGCTCGCGGCGCAAATAATTGCGCAGCACGCCATTGACCAGACCGCGAAAACGCCC
>CAZFHE010000008.1:0-1992 GCA_964518615.1 uncultured Dechloromonas sp.
CGGTAATTTATTGATGATTTTTGTATCCTTAATCCACATTTTCGGGTCTTCGCCGGGCAAGCCGAAAATAAAATGGGCTCCGGCATGGATGCTTCGCTCTCTAATTTTATATAAAGCATCTACAACGCATTGAAAATCATGCCCTCTGTTAATTCTTTGCAGCGTTTCATCATGAATAGATTCAATGCCGATTTCTAAAGAGACAAACATCTCTTTTGCTAATTCTGCAAAGTAATCCAACTTCTCATCTTCCAAACAATCCGGGCGCGTGCCAATGATTAGACCTTTAATTAACGGGTGTTCAATGGCAGGTTGGTAAATCTCTTTCATTTTTTCTAATGAAGCATAAGTGTTTGTAAATGCCTGAAAATATGCCAAATAGCTATCAGCCCTGCTGTATCTGTTTTTATGAAATTCGATACCTTCTTCTAATTGTTGTAACACAGGTTTTTGAGGTGTACAGTACGAAGGATTAAATGCTTGATTATCACAATAAGTACATCCACCTGTTCCTTTTGTGCCATCTCTATTGGGACACGAAAATCCTGCATTAATGGTAAGTTTCTGCACTCTTGCTCCAAACTGTTTTGTCAAATATCTTTTATACGAATAATAGCGTTCCAATGTCTCAGAAAAATTAGTTATTTTGCCGCAAATTAATACAAAAATGATGAATAAACACAATTTTACCCGCTTTCTTTTCTTTTTATGTACCATTTTTCTATCTCTTACAGCCATTTCACAAACAGTTTCCAAAGGTTATGAGATTGTTTACAAACCACTTGTAAAAAGTGCTCCCTATCTTTATTTAACAGGAATTTATGGAGATAAAATTTGGATAGCAGATAGCGCTAAATTTGCAAAAAACCAATATGTTTTTAAAAACAACAAACAAGTTTTACCCTCCGGATTCTATGCGATTCGTTCTATTAAGGAAGATGACCAAATTATTTATGCTGAATTTATTGTGGACCAAACAAGAAAATTTACCATTGAAGATACGAGAACTTCTCAGATTTTTATTAATTCGGAAGAAAACGTTGTTTTTAGAAAATTTCAGGAAGCGCTTTTAACAGGACTTGATCTTCGTGTTTTTCATGAAACAGCACCGGAATCGTTGCTGGGCAAGTTTGTACTTGCTCAATATATCCCGGTTAGTATTCCGGAATTTTTTTGGGGCAGTGCCGGACAAGAAGCTGCCGCGCAAAAGTATTATCAGTATTTGATTAATTGTTTTTACAATAATGTAGATTTCAAGGATATTCGATTGATGTACACGCCTTTGGATATTGATTTAGCAGATTATTTTATGGAATCCGTTTATCCTCAAACTTCAGAGAATGTGATTATGTGTATTGAGAAATTCTTTGATAGAATTTTAGATGAAAAACCCACACCCTCTCAAATGGATGTGCGCGATTTTTATCTCAAGAAGTTAATCCATTTATATATGACGGCAGCCCCAAAGTTTGATGAAGTGTTTATTTATCTTGTGGATAATTATGTATCCAAAATCACAGAATCGGAATTTATAACGGATTCGGAAAAAAGTGTTTTTCAACGGATTGCAGATAGAAAAAGAAGAACTTTGGTAGGAGAAACTGTTCCTGTTTTTGAGTCATTTACATACGACCACCACAAAATTTCTACCGCAGATATAACAAAAAAATATACTGTGCTTTGGTTTTGGGATCCCGATTGTGAGCACTGTGTTGAATATACGCCAAAACTTTGTGACTTTTACTCTAAATATCACGAGCTCTATGATTTTGAAGTGATCGCTTGTTCGGTCACCGAAGATTACGGCAGATGGAAAAAGTTTATTTTCGACCACCATTTAGAATGGTTTAACACCAGTTATGCTATTGAAGCACCAAACTACGATGCAACGGAGTATTTTAATTTTTATGATACACCGGCAATTTATATTATTGACCAACAACATAAAATTGTTGCCCGCCAATTCCCTATTGATGAACTTTTTGAAGTTTT
>CAZFHE010000009.1:0-3945 GCA_964518615.1 uncultured Dechloromonas sp.
CGGCATTCATGCGGAAAATCGCCGGCGCCGCCGCTGGCGGAATCTGGCCCATGTCCATGCGCGTCACCCCCTTGCCGGCGCTCCAGGACAAGCGGTCCTCGCCCTTCTTCAGCGCGTCGAGGCGGGCTTCGCCGTCCTTGACCGCCATCTCCTGGGCCTCCAGGCGGCGCAGCAGGGTTTCGATGCTGGCTTGCAAACCGTCAAAGGGATGCAGGGTCGCCGGTTTGTAATCGACCAGGCGGGCGGCGACCAGGGTATTGGGCGCAATTTCCACGGCTTCGGTATTGCGACGGTTCTTGATCGAATCTTCGCTAAACAGCGCGGCCAAGAGCTTTTCGTTGGCGAGCGGGCCGTTGGCCGGATTGGGCTCGCGCCCCAGCCAGCCGGAACGGACGAGCTTGAGATTGAACAACTCGGCCGCCGGCGTCAGGCTGTCGGCTTGTTCGTAGATGGTGTTGCTGAAGCTTTCGGAGGCTTCGGCGAATTTGCGCCCGGCGGCGGCCTTCCTGACTTCGGCTTCAATCTGGCCGCGAACTTCGGCCAGCGGCTTGAGCTTGGCAGCATGAATGCCGGTCAGCTTGATGATGTGAAAACCGAAATCGGACGGGACGATGCCGGAAATCTCGCCTTCGCTCATGGAGAAAACGGCATCCTCGAAGGGCTTGACCATCATGCCGCGACCGAAGAAGTCGAGATCGCCGCCCATGCCGGCGGAGCCCGGATCGTCGGAATGCTTGCGGGCCAATTCGGCGAAGCGGCCCGGATTCTTGCGCAATTCGGCCAGCAGCTCCTCGGCCTTGGCGCGCGCCTTGTCGATGCCGAGCTTTTCCGAGGCGATCAGGATGTGTCTGGCGCGGCGCTCCTCGGGCTGCTCGAACTGCCCGCGGTGGCTGTCGTACCAAGCCTTGATTTCATCTTCGCTGGCCGTGAGCTGGCTGCCGAGCATTTCCATGGACAGCGTCACGTATTCGACCATCGCCTGCTCGGGTTGCCGGAACTGCTCGCTGTTCTCGTCGTAGTATTGCTTCGCCGCGCCGTCTGAGAGCTTGACCTTGCCCAGGTAGTCTTCGAGGGCGAGGCGAATTTCCGAGACCTCGCGCTTTTCGGTCTGTAGCGCCAGGATGCGGTCCAGCACGGTATTGGCGCTGATGCTCGAACGGGCCACGGCGCCGAGCAGTTGTTGCAGCGTCAGATCCTGACGCAATTGCGCTTCGAACCCGGTCGGCGTCTTGCCTAGGCCGCGCAGCGCCGCTTCGTAGCGCTCGTTGGAAAACTGGCCGTCGACCTGGAAAGCCTCGATGCCGAGAATGATGCGGCGGACCGCTTCGTCACTCACAACGAGGCGGCGCTTGTTCGCTTCCAGCATCAGCAGGCGCTGGTTGATCAGATCGTCGAGAATGGCCTGGCGCGCTTCCGGCGTATCGAGGAGCCTCGCGTCGAACTGCCCCCCGAGCTGGGCGCGCAAGCGGTCCTGCTGTTCGAGCAGGGTTTGCTGGAAGTGCTGCTGCTTGATCTTTAGGTCGCCAATCCGGGCCACGGTGTCGCCCGAAGCCGAATCGCGGACATAGGATCCGAGCCCGAAAAAGGCAAAGGTGATGGCGATCAGGCCAAGGATCGCCTGGGTGATCTTTTTGTTGTTGCGGACGGCGTCGAACATGACGGAAAAACCCTTCGAAATCGTTCAGGACGGCCGGTAAGGGCCTGCCAAAAGTCGCCAATGATACCGTAGTTTACGGTCCTCTCGGCGCTTGTGGCAGCGCTGGGAGAGGGGGACGAAGGCATGAAATTCCGGCCTTTGTGGCTCGCGGCGGGCCGGTCGTTGGCAATCGCGGTACGCGATACTGACCCAAAGCCGCGCTCTGCGGCATAATCGGGTTTTATACGGGCGATGGTTTCGCGATACTTTCGTTTTCGCGGCCTTTGCCCATCATCCACCGGAGATTTTCGCCCATGACGCGCATCGACATCGACGCCGCCATCCGCCTGCACAATCATTGGCGACGCCAGTTCATCAATGCTTTCGCGGGCGGCGCTTACGCCGACATGCCGCTGTCCGAGCACCGCGGCTGCACCCTCGCCAGCGCCCTCAAGAAAGCCGAATGCACCGCCGCCGCCTCGGTGGTTGTTCAGCAATTGCTCGCCATCGACAAGCAATTCCACCGGCTGGCCAAGGACATTGTTGAACTCAGCAACAACGGCCTTCGCGATTCCGCCGACCTCTTGCTGCCGGAGCTCAGCGAAGCCTCGCATCAACTGGTGATCCATCTCGACCAATTGCGCGCCTGCCAGGATGGCTGAACGCCGGCCGGTTTTCATCCGGCCCAGCAAAAAGGGGACGCCGCGGCGTCCCCTTTTTGTTGGTTGCTGCCCGATCTAGCCGACCCAGCGGCGCGCGTTGCGGAACATGCGCATCCACGGCGAATCCTCGCCCCAGTGTTTTGGGCGCCAGGACATCTGCACGCTGCGGAAGACGCGCTCCGGGTGCGGCATCATGATGGTGAAACGGCCGTCGGCCGTGGTCACGGCGGTGAGGCCGCCCGGCGAGCCGTTCGGGTTGTAGGGATAGACCTCGGTCGGCTCGCCCTTGTTGTCGACATAGCGCGCGGCTGCCAGGCATTTCGCCGCGTCGCCCGCCTGATCGAATACAGCCCGCCCCTCGCCGTGCGAGACGACGATGGGAATCTGCGAGCCCGCCATGCCGGCGAAGAAGATCGACGGCGAATCGAGCACCTCGGTCATCACGAAGCGCGCTTCAAACTGCTCGACCGCATTGCGGCGGAAAGCCGGCCAGTGCTCGGCGCCGGGAATCAGGGATTTGAGCGCGCTCATCATCTGGCAGCCATTGCAGACGCCCAGCGCGAAGCTGTCCGGACGGTTGAAAAAGGCGGCGAATTGGTCGCGGCAGCCGTCGTGCATCAGGATGGTCCTGGCCCAGCCCTGGCCCGCGCCGAGCACGTCGCCGTATGAGAAGCCGCCGCAGGCGACCAGGCCCTTGAAATCCTCAAGGCCGACGCGGCCCGCCAGAATGTCGCTCATGTGGACATCGACGGCGGCAAAGCCCGCGCGGTCGAAGGCGGCGGCCATTTCATAATGGCTGTTGACGCCTTGTTCGCGCAGGATGGCGATGCGCGGGCGGCTGCCCTGGAAAATCCTTGTGAAATCGTCCTGAGGATCGAAACAGAGCTTGGGGCTCAGGCCGGGATCGGCGGTATCGAGAATGCGGTCGAATTCCTGCTGGGCGCAGACGGGGTTGTCGCGCAGGGTCTGCATCCGGTAGCTGGTTTCGGACCAGGCGCGTTGCAGGTCGACGCGTTTTTCGCGCAGCAGCTTTTTGGCATTGCGGATGACGCGAATCTCGTCCCACTCATTTGGCGTGCCGACGAAGTGGTAGGGCACGCGCAGGGCGCGCAACACCGAGGTCACTTTTTCGCGCTCGCTGCGGCGAATCTGGATCAGCGCGCCGAGTTCCTCGTTGAACAGCGCGCGCACGCAGGTTTCGAAATCACGGCCGGCCATCAGGTCGGGGCGCTTTTCGGAACCGTCGATGTCGCCGGCCAGCGGGTCGTAGCACAGACCGTCGAGATCAAGCGTGACGCCGCAGCGGCTGGCGAAGGCCATTTCGGCCGCCGCCACGAACAGGCCGCCGTCGGAACGGTCGTGGTAGGCCAGCAGCAGGCCGTCGCGGTTGAGTTTTTGCACCGCGTCGAACAGGCCCTTCAAGCGGGCGGGGTCATCCACATCCGGCGCATCGGAACCGGTGGCGCTATACACCTGGGCCAGCGCCGAGCCGCCGAGACGGCTTTGACCCAGATCGAGCAGCAGAATCTCGGTTTCGCCCTGATCCCGCGCCAGCAGCGGCGTCAGCGTCCGCCGCGCGTCGTCCACGGCGGCGAAGGCGGTGACGATCAAGGAAAGCGGCGACACCACCTGTTTCTGTTCGCTGCC
>CAZFHE010000010.1:0-2148 GCA_964518615.1 uncultured Dechloromonas sp.
CCGCCGCCGCCGCCATCGCCGGGCTGACGAGATGCGTGCGTCCGCCCGCGCCCTGCCGCCCTTCAAAGTTGCGGTTCGAGGTCGAGGCGCAACGCTCGCCCGGCTCCAGGCGGTCGGCGGTCATCGCCAGACACATCGAACAGCCCGGCTCGCGCCATTCAAAACCGGCGGCGAGGAAAACCTTGTCCAGCCCCTCGGCCTCGGCCTGGCGCTTGACGAGGCCGGAGCCCGGCACGGCCAGGGCCAGCTTGACATTGGCCGCGACATGACGCCCCTTGAGCACGGTCGCCGCCTCGCGCAAATCCTCGATGCGCGAATTGGTGCAAGAGCCGATAAACACCTTGTCGATGGCGATTGTCTGCATCGGCGTATTGGGATTGAGCCCCATGTACTGCAAGGCCCGCTCCATGCCCTCGCGCTTGACCGGATCGGATTCTTTCGCGGGGTCGGGCGTCAGGCCATCGACCGCCGCCACCATCTCGGGCGAGGTGCCCCAGGTAATCTGCGGACGGATGTCCTCGGCGCGCAGCGTGACGGTGCGGTCAAAGCGCGCGCCCTCGTCGGAGCGCAGGGTGCGCCAATAGGCGACAGCCTTGTCCCAGGTTTCGCCCGCCGGCGAGAAGGGGCGGCCTTTCAAATAATTGATGGTCGTGTCGTCGACGGCGACGAAACCCATGCGCGCGCCGCCTTCGATGGCCATATTGCAGAGCGTCATGCGCCCTTCCATCGACAGGGCGCGGATGGCGCTGCCGCCGAATTCGATGGCGTAGCCGGTGCCGCCCGCCGTGCCGATGAGGCCGATGACGGCCAGCGCCACGTCCTTGGCGGTCACGCCCTTGCCGAGCTGGCCCTCGACCACGACCAGCATGGTCTTGGATTTTTTCTGCAACAGGCATTGCGTGGCCAGCACATGCTCGACCTCGGAGGTGCCGATGCCATGCGCAAGGCAGGCGAAAGCGCCGTGCGTCGAGGTATGCGAATCGCCGCAAACGACGGTCATGCCGGGCAGCGTCGCGCCATTTTCCGGGCCGACCACATGGACGATGCCCTGACGCGGATCCTTGAAGGGGAAATAGGCCAGCGCCCCGACGCTCCTGATATTGGCGTCCAGGGTCTCGACCTGCTGGCGCGAAACCGGATCCTGGATGCCCTCATCCCAGTGGTCGGTCGGCGTGTTGTGGTCGGCCGTGGCGACGATGGAAGAAATCCGCCAGGGCGTTCTGCCCGCCAGCTTCAGCCCCTCGAAAGCCTGCGGGCTGGTCACCTCGTGCACCAGATGCCGGTCGATATAGAGCAGCGCCGTGCCATCGGGCTCCTGATGGACAACGTGATTTTCCCAAAGCTTGTCGTAAAGTGTCTGCGCCATGAAATGCTTCATAAAAAGGCTGTGGAACTAAAAATTATCGCACAGGATCAGGCTTTTCCGCCCGCCGGACGATGATCCTGAGGCTCTTTCACCCAGCCCCAGACCAGCAGGAAACCGAGCAATCCAAACAGCGCGGCCAGCGTGAATGTCCAGCCCGCCCCCCAGTCGTCCCAGGTCTGGCCGCTGATCAGTGCGCCGAGCAAACCGCCCGCGCCAAAGGACAGGCTCGAATAGAGGGCTTGGCCGCGCCCCTGGGAGCGCCCCGGAAACCAGGCATGCACGGCGGCAATGGCCGAGGCGTGGTAAGCGCCGAACGTGAGCCCGTGCAGCAATTGCGCGAACACCATCGCGCCCAGCGAGGCGACGCCCCAGCCCATCAGCAGAAAGCGCAGCGCGGCGGCGGCAAAGCAGGCGAGCAAAATGACGCGCAGGGAATAGCGGCGGGCCAGGCGCCCCATCAGCAGGAATACGCCGATTTCGGCCAGCACCCCGAGCGACCACAGAAGGCCGACCGCGGTCCGGCTATAGCCATTGGCCGCCAGATGGATGGAATAAAAGACGTAGAAGGCCCCGTGCGCGGCCGACATGGCGAAACAGGCCGCCATCAGCGCGGCGACGCGCGGCTGGCGCAGAATCGCCATGATGGGCGGCGCGTCGCGCTGCGAGGGCGAAAGCGGCGCTTCGGGCAAGACCGCGGCGCAGGCCAGGATGCCGAGCAGCATGCCCCAGCACACCCACAGCACGCCGGAGGGCGCCACCCGATCGAGCAAGGCCCCGGCCCC
>CAZFHE010000011.1:0-2907 GCA_964518615.1 uncultured Dechloromonas sp.
CGCCTCGGCCCCGGCCCCGGCCCCTGCCTCGTCCTCGCCGAGCGCCCCGGCTTCCAGCAAACGATCGTAGGCGGCGCGGATTTCCCTAAAGCGCTCGGTCGCCGCCGGATCGGCATTGCGATCGGGATGCCAGCGCATCGCCAGCCGGCGATAGGCGCGCTTGACCGCCGCCTTGTCGGCCCCGGGCGCCAGACCCAGAAGGCCCCAGTCGCCCTGCTTCATGCGCCCGCTCCGATTCGCCGATTTGCCGCTCCCCCCTCGCCCGGCCAGCGCGCGCAGCCAATACGCCCCTGCCCGGCGGCGCGATCCGGTTCAATACGCGGCAAACTCGACATGGGCTCTCCTTATCGTCCGCCGCATCCTCTTGGACGGGCGCGGCGGCTCATTGTGGCCGAAGCGCCGGATCGACGTCCACCCGCGACAAAGGGCCCGGCACAGGCCCATGGCGGCAGCGCAAGTAGCAACCAGGCGCGCGAACCGGATATTTTCGGGGCAATCGGGTACAATGCGCCCCGTTTCAGGTGCCGCCGCGAGCTTTTTCGCGGTGGTTAAACGGGAAAGCGGTGCGTCCTCAAACAAGGACCATCCCGCTACTGCCCCCGCAACGGTAAGCGAGCGCGGGCGCGCCACAATGCCACTGGGTTCTTCCTGGGAAGGCGGCGCGTCAAGACTCGCGAGTCCGGAGACCGGCCTCAAACAACAAGCAAAGTGCCACGGGGAAGTGGCGCTGGCGGTTGTGCCCGGTCCTCTCGGCCCCTGACAGCCCTCTTCCAGCCCTCTTTCCCCGGCGCTTGTCATCAACACTGCGCCGGCATGCGGGGACGCCTGCCGGCAGGGGAAAACCATGCAAATCCGCCTCAACCCCGTGGCCGCGCTCATGCTGCCGCTATTTACGGGAAATCTGTACGCCCAGGCTCATCTCGACACGCTCGTCGTCACCGCCACCCGCCAGGAAACCCGCGTCACCGAAGTGCTCGCCGATGTCACGGTGATCGACCGCGAGGAAATCGAGCGCAGCGGGCAAGACACGATCACCGAACTGCTCGCCCGCCAGCCCGGCATCCAGGCCGCATCGAACGGCGGCCCGGGAACGACGACCAGCTTCTATCTGCGCGGCGCCAATTCCAATCAGACCAAGGTGCTGGTCGATGGCATCGCGATCAATTCAGCCGATCTCTCCGGCTCGCCGCTACGCTTCATGCCGCTGGGCGATGTCGATCGCATCGAAATCCTGCGCGGCCCGGCCGCCACGCTATACGGGGCCGACGCCATCGGCGGCGTGATTCACATCATCACCCGGCGCGGCGCGCCCGGCTTGCGCGTCGATGCCTTCGCCGGCTACGGCAGCCGGAACACCCGCCAAGCCAGCGCGGGCCTCTCCGGCGGCAACGAACAATGGCGTTTTCGGATCGACGCCAATCACAGCGGCAGCGACGGTTTTTCGGCGCAGCGCAACGCAAGCAACCGCGATGCCGACAACGACCCCTGGCGCAACAGCGGCGGCGGCGCATCGCTCTCCTTCACGCCCGCCCAGGGGCATGAAATCGGCGCTTCCTGGCGGCGCAACGAGGGGCTCATTCATTACGACAGCGGCAGGCAGCCGGCCAACGGAAATTACAACGACCGCAATGCGTTCGCGACCGAGCAGTGGCAAATCTTCAGCCGCAACCGGCTGACCGATTCCTGGACCAGCCGCCTGCTGTACGGCGAGGCCAAGGACAACCAGAAATCGTATTACTGGGATGCCTGGGCCTGGCCGGCGGCGACCGAAGTGATCACGAAACAGAACACCCTCAACCGCCAGTTGAGCTGGCAGAACGATGTCACGCTGCCCTTGGGCAAACTGCTCCTTGCCGCCGAGCGCCTGGAGCAGAAAATCTCGCCCGACGCCGATTTCAGCAAGCGTCCCAAGGCCGACAATCATTCCATCCTGGCGGGCTGGAGCGCCGCCCTCGGCGATCACAACTGGCAGATCAACGCGCGCCGCGACAAGCATTCCGAATTCGGCGGCGAGAACACTTGGAGCGCCGCCTACGGCTATCGTCTCAACCGCGAATTGCGAGCGCATGTCAGCGCCGGCACCGCCTTCAAGGCGCCCTCCGTTTACCAGTTGTACATGACCTCGCCCTGGGGCAATGGCAATCCCCATCTCAAGCCGGAAAAATCGCGCAATCATGAAGCCGGCCTGACCTGGGACAACGGCGTGCACAGTCTCGGGGCCATCTACTACCACAACCGGCTCAGGAATCTGATTGATTGGGTATACGACCCGATGACCTGGGTCGGCACCTACGAGAATGTCGGCAAGGCGCGCCTGGAAGGCGTAACCCTGAGCTATGCCGGCCGCCTCGGCGACTGGAGCCTGAGAGCCAGCTACGACTACCTCGATGCCAGAGACACCGAGAATGATTTCCAACTCGGGCGGCGGGCCCGCAACAAGGCGATGCTCGGCGTCAGCCGCGTCTGGGGGCCGTTCGAGGCGGGCGTCGAAATGCTCGGCGTCGGCAGGCGCTACAACAGCAATACCGAAACCGACCCGATGGGCGGCTACGGCCTCGTCAACCTGACCGCCCGTTACGCCATCAACCCGGAACTCGCGCTCGAAGCCCGGCTGAATAACCTGTTCGATAAACGCTACGAAACCGCCTACGGCTACAACACGCCCGGTTTCAGCGCCTTTGTCGGACTGCGCTATAGCCCGAAACATTAGAGCGGTTTCGGTTTAATCCTGTACGGATGGTAGGTGGGTGCCGAGCGCAGCGAAGCCCAACACGACCACCCCGTCCAGGCGGGATGATGTTGGGGTTCGCTACGCTCACCGCCAACTACAAGATTGTTCGCACCTGAATCAAAATTGCTCTAGAGCGGCAATCAGATTCCCGTGCTCTTGCCCGTGCCGCAGCCCCC
>CAZFHE010000012.1:0-10089 GCA_964518615.1 uncultured Dechloromonas sp.
CGGCAAGAGCGCGCCGGCGGTGAGCCCGAAGGAATGGAATATGGGCAGGGCGTTGAGCACCTTGTCATCGACCGAAAAGTCGATCACGGCCCGAATCTGCGCGATATTGGCAAGAATCGCCCGGTGCGGCAGCACCACGCCCTTGGGCTGGCCCTCGGAGCCCGAGGTAAATAACACCACGGCCGCCGCCTCCGGCGAGGACGGCAATTCAAAGGCGCGCGGAAAATGGATCGCCCACAGCATCAGCCATAGCTTGTCGCCCAGGCCGATATGCTCGCGGATATCTTCCAGATAATGCACGGCGACCCCGCGCAATCCGGCCAGCTTGTCGCCGAGCTTGGCCTGCTCGACGAAGGCGCGCGAGGTGATGAGGATCTTCAGCTCGGCGGCATCGCAGGCGGCCTGCATGGCCTCGACGCCGGCGGTGTAATTGAGCATCGCCGGTACGCGCCGGCGCGCGCCCAGGCCGAAAATCAGGCCCAGGGTCGGCGCGAGATTGGGCAGCAAGAGGCCGACCTTTTCTGCTGGACGGGTCAGACGCTCGACCTGGCGGCCGAGGATCAGCGCCATTTTCAACAAATCGTTGTAGGAGTACTCGATCTGTTTCACGTCTTCGAGCAGCCGGCGGCGGCGGCCGAAAATCTCGGCCGCGTCGCACAGCGCGCCGTACAGCGTCTGTTGCGGGCGCGAGGCGAAAATCATCTCCTGCATCAGCTTTCTCATCTGCTCGCCGGCCCGGCGGCGACGCCGCTTGGCGGTGGCCGCCTCGGGCATCGGGAAATGCACCGCCGGCAGCACGGTCAGGCGGATTTTCGGGAAAATTTCCTTCGGGTATTTGCCGGACAAGCGCGAGAAATAAGAGCGCGACGCGCCGTCGAGGCGTACCGGAATCACCGTCGCGCCGGTCTTGGCGGCGACGAAGGCCGGGCCCTCATAGACCTTCATCAGGGAGCCGGTCTGGGTGATCCGGCCCTCGGGGAAAATGACCACGGGCCGGCCCGATTCGATCAGCCGGATGACCCCCTTCATGGCCATCGGGCTGGTTGGATCGACGGCCAGATAGTCGATCTGCGACAGCAAGAGGCGGAACCAGAAATTATTGGCAACGCCGGTATGCACCACGAAAACCGGGTCGATCGGCAAAAAGAGGCCGAGCAAGAGGCCGTCGAGAAAGGATTCGTGATTGGCGACGACCAGGAGCCGGGGCGACGAGAAATCCGACTGGCGGACCCGGACATTCATGCGAAACAACAGCCTCGCCAGTCCCCGCAGCAGGGGACGGAGTAATTTGCGCATCAGGCGTTTTCCTTCAAGTAGTCGAGAACGTTGGAGAAAGTGGATTCGAGCGCCGCCCGGTCAATCCAGAACCAGACTTCCTTGCCGATCTTTTCGGAAGCCAGCGCCCCGGATTCGTGCAGCACTTTCAGGTGATGCGAGACGGTCGAGCGCGCCAGGGTTGACGCCTCGGCGATCTGCCCGACATTGAGCCGCTCGCCCGGCTCGAAAAGCAGCAGGATGCGCTGGCGATGTTCATCGCCCAGCGCCATGAAAATCCGCGACATCGCGGCCCATTCGGGAGGAATGCTTTGAGTGTAGTTGGATTTCATGTCGATAATGGTAGTTATGTCGATACGTGCGTGTCAAGCCTGAAAAGCTGTTTTTTTGCCCGGGCAAACAGGCCGCTGGCCGCTATCATCGCAGCCAGGGCGTGAGAAAGGATGAACGGATGGTTCAGGTACAAGAAGTCAGCCATGGCAAGCCGATCAAGATGTGGACCGAGGGCGTGCCGGTCGAGGACGATGCCCGCAAACAATTGATGAACACGGCGACCATGCCCTTCATTTTTCGCCACCTCGCGGTGATGCCGGATGTGCACCTGGGCAAGGGCTCGACCATCGGCAGCGTGATTCCGACGCAAGGGGCGATCATCCCGGCGGCCGTCGGGGTCGATATTGGCTGCGGCATGATGGCTGCCTGCACGAGCCTCGAGGCCAGCGATCTGCCCGATCATCTGTACGGTTTGCGCTCGGCCATCGAGGCGGCTGTTCCGCATGGGCGCACGCCGCCGAGGCAAAGCCGGCGCGACAAGGGGGCTTGGGAAAATCCGCCAAAAGCCGTGGACGCCCAGTGGGCGGCGCTGCTGCCGGGCTTTATTCGCATCGCCGACAAATATCCGCGCCTTAAAAACACCAATAATCACAAGCACTTGGGAACACTGGGGACCGGCAATCACTTCATCGAGGTTTGCCTCGATGAAACCGATCGCGTCTGGTTCATGCTGCATTCCGGGTCGCGCGGGGTGGGGAATGCCATCGGCAATCTGTTCATCGAATTGGCACAGGCCGACATGCGCCAGCACATCGCTAATTTGCCGGACAAAGATTTGGCCTACTTCGAGGAAGGCTCCGCGCATTTTGACGATTACGTCGAGGCGGTCGGCTGGGCGCAGGATTACGCACGCCGCAACCGCGTGGCGATGATGGCGAACGTCGCTGCCGCTGCTCGTCAGATCATCGCCAGGCCCTTTACGGTGGATGTCGAGGCGGTGAACTGCCACCACAATTATGTACAGCGTGAAACCCATTTCGGCGCGGAGGTGCTGGTGACCCGCAAGGGGGCGGTGTCGGCGAAAAAGGGCGAATTGGGGATCATTCCCGGCTCGATGGGCGCGCGCAGTTACATCGTGCGCGGCCTGGGCAACGAGGAAGCCTTCTGTTCGTGCAGCCACGGGGCAGGCCGGACCATGAGCCGCAACGAGGCCAAGCGCCGATTTTCGGTGGAAGACCAGATCCGGGCCACGGCCCATGTCGAATGCCGCAAGGACAGCGAGGTGATCGACGAAATTCCGATGGCCTACAAGGATATCGACGCCGTGATGCATGCCCAGCGCGATCTGGTGGACGTGGTGCATACGCTGCGCCAAGTCGTCTGCGTCAAGGGATGAGGCGATGAATGGCGGCCTGCGAATCCGGTAAGCGCCAGCCGCCCTCGATGGTGCGCAAGGGGCCGGACAATTTAAACTTGAGGGCGGCTCGATCCTTTCGTCTAGGGCGCTGGCAAGACGGCCGGTTTGGCGGATCCCGACGTTACCAATCACAGGGGGGAGCATGTCTCCAGAACTTAGCGAACGTATTCGCGAAAATCCGAAATTTCATGCGCTCATCAGAAAGCGCAATCGTTTCTCGATGGCGATGAGCCTCCTGGTTGTCCTTGTCTACTTTGGCTACATCCTGTTGCTTGCCTTTGACAAGGCCCTGCTGGCCGCCCCGGTCAGCGCGGGCGGCGTCACGCCGATCGGCATCCCGCTGGGGCTGGGCGTCATTTTGCTGATCATCGTCCTGACCTGGATTTATGTGGGGCGGGCCAATGCCGAGTTCGATGCGAAAACCGAAGCCATCATCAAGGAGAGCCAGCGGTGAAAGCGCTTGCCAAAGGCGCTCGCGCCCTCGCCGCCCTCGCCCTGGCGAGCGTTGCCAGCCTCTGTTTCGCTGCTGACCCCCATATCGGGCAGGGGCATCATCATGTCACCAACTGGTATGCGATCAGCAGCTTCGCGATTTTTGTCGGGGTCATGGTGTGGATCACCCGGCGGGCGGCCAACAAGACCCGGATGGCCGCTGATTTCTATAACGCCGGCGGCGGCATCACCGGCTTTCAGAATGGTCTGGCGATCGCCGGCGACTATATGTCGGCGGCTTCCTTTCTTGGCATTTCCGGCCTGGTGTTCGCCAGCGGCTTCGATGGCCTGATTTTCTCCATCGGCTGGCTGGCCGGCTGGCCGGTGATCACCTTCCTGATGGCCGAGCGGCTGCGCAATCTCGGGCGCTTCACCTTCGCCGACGCCGCCTCCTACCGTTTCGCCCAGGGCCCCTTGCGCTCCTTCGCCGCCATCGGCGCCCTGGTTGTCGTGGCTTTCTACCTGATCGCCCAGATGGTCGGGGCCGGACAATTGATCAAGGTGCTGTTCGGCCTGGAGTACATCTACGCGGTGGTGCTGGTCGGCATCGTCATGCTGTTGTATGTGCTGTTCGGCGGCATGACCGCCACCACCTGGGTGCAGATCATCAAGGCGGTGATGCTGCTCGTCGGCGCGACCGTGATGGCCATCGCCGTGCTGTTTTACGTTGGCTTCTCGCCGGAAGCGCTGTTCGCCAAGGCGGTCGAGGTCCACGCCATGGGGGATGCGATCATGGCCCCGGGCGGGCTGATCGCCGATCCGATTTCGGCCATTTCGGTCGGCATGGCGCTGATGTTTGGCGTCGCCGGCCTGCCCCACATCCTGATGCGCTTCTTCACGGTGCCCAATGCCAGGGAAGCCCGCAAATCGGTGGCCTGGGCGACGACCTGGATCGGCTATTTCTACCTCCTGACCTTCATCATCGGCTTTGGGGCCATCGTGATGCTGACTCAGGATCCGGCCGCCTACTATGTCGAGGGCGATCTCGCCCAGGGCTTGAAGGGCGGCGGCAACACGGCCGCGCTGCATCTGGCCAGCGCCATTGGCGGCAATATTTTCCTCGGCCTCATCTCGGCCGTGGCCTTCGCCACCATCCTGGCTGTCGTGGCGGGCCTCACGCTGGCCGGCGCCGCCGCCGTGTCGCACGATCTGTACGCCTCCGTCTGGCGTCACGGCAATGTCGATGCGGATACCGAGTTGCAAGTCTCCAAAATTACCGCCATTGCGCTGGGCCTCATCGCCGTGCTGCTGGGCATCGTTTTCGAGAAGCAGAATGTGGCCGTCATGGTCATGCTGGCCTTCACCATCGCCTGCTCGGCCAATTTCCCGGTGCTGTTCATGTCGGTGCTATGGAAGGACGGCACGACCCGCGGCGCGGTCGCCGGCGGCGCGGTCGGCCTGATCCTGTCGCTCGCGCTGACGCTGGCGTCGCCGGCCGTCTGGGAAGTCGCGCTCGGCAACCCGAAGGGCAGCGCGCTCTTTCCCTACGCGTCGGCCGCGATATTCTCGATGAGCGCCGCCTTCCTGGTGATCTGGATCGTCTCCCGGCTGGACGACAGCGAACAGGCCAAAAAGGAGCGCGCCCGGTATCCGAACCAGCTGATCCGCTCGGAAACCGGGGTCGGGGCCGGCGGCTAGAGCGGCTTTCGGCGCTGCGTTTGTCACTTATTCCCGCTGGGCGGCGCGGGGCATGACGCGCACCAGCACGATGCGCGGGCCGTTCATTTTCTTGACCACCACATCGAACTGGGGAAACTCGATCCGCTGGCCTTCCTCGGGCAGATCGCCCAGGGTTTGCATGATGAGTCCGCCGACGGAATCCACCCCGGATTCCTCGATGTCGATGCCCAGCGCGCGTTCCAGGGTGAAGATGGGCAGGCTGCCCTTGCCGATCAGCGAGCCGTCGTCGAGCTTCGACCATTCGTTCTGCGCCTGGCGGAACTCGTCCCGAATCTCGCCGACCAAAGCGCCCAGGAGATTGTCCAGGGTGATGTAGCCCAGGGGATGGCTATTCTCGAAGGCGACGACGGCAAAATGCGGCGCGCCCTGGCGGAAGCGGCGGAACAGCTCGGTGGCGGGCAGGCGGGGCGATACCACCTGGGCCGGGCGCACCAGTTTCTCCAGGCTTTCCAGCGGCTGCGATTTTTGCAGGGCGACAAAGACATCCTTCAGATGAATCACGCCCTTGATATGGCCTTCGGCATCCAGATAGGGATAGCGGCTGTAGCGGTGCTGGGCGATTTTCTCCAGGCTGGCCGCCAGCGGGAGATCCTCGTTCAGCGTGACCGCCTCCCGGAAGGGGCGCATCAGGTCGGCCACTTCCAGGTCGCGAAAATCGAGCGCCTGCGCCAGCACCCGCCATTCGTCCTGGGTGTAGCCCTGGCCGGCATGGGAGCTGCGCAGAATGATCTTGAGTTCCTCGGCTGAATAGTCGCTGTCATTGCCGTGCGCGACATCGAGATGTACCTTGCGCAGCACCCAGTTGGCGCTGTGGTTCAAGAGCCAGATGGCCGGATACATGGCCCAATAGAAGGCGTAGAGGGGCGGGGCCGTCCAGAGCCCGATTTTTTCCGACAGGCGGATGGCCATGGTCTTGGGGGCGAGCTCCCCGACCACGATATGCAGGTAGGATATGATGAAAAAGGCGGTGAAAAAAGAGATGCCGTGAACCAGGGGGGCGCTGCCGATGCCGGCCGCCGCCAGAAGCGGTCTCAAGAGATCGGCGAAGGCGGGCTCGCCGACCCAGCCCAGACCCAGGGAGGCGAGGGTGATGCCCAGCTGGCAGGCCGACAGATAAGCATCGAGATCCTGATGGACCTTGGCGAGAATCCGTCCGCGCCAGCCGTGGGACTTGGCAATGGCCTTGACGCGGGTTTGCCGCAGTTTGACCAGCCCAAACTCGGCCGCGACGAAAAATCCGTTGAGAAGAACAAGCAATACGGCAATAACAATGAGCAACAGGTTACTACCCATACTACAGACACCGACCCCCTTTCACTGACGATGTCGTCATGGTAGCCGAAGCGGCCCGCCCGGTCGAATTCGGCTGGCGTCTTTATCATAGCCAGCCGCCCGGCCCGTCGAGTCGGAGAGGGCAGTCGGCGCAGCCGATCGCGTAACCTGGGGTTGCCTTTTGCCTGCGGCAGCGATGAACCCCGCCTTTGGCTACTTTCTTTTGGCGAAACAAAGTACGCCCGCGCGTCAGGCGCGGAAAACAGCGGCTGAGAAAGGCAAAGACACTGGAAGGCGCGGCCACGGCGCGGGGCGGTTTGCCCTGTGCTGCTATAGTGACGAGATAACCCCTGTCGCGGAGCGATTGCATGGCCCTCTCCACTTCCCTCGCCGATCTGTCGGTCTTGCTGGTCGAACCCTCTCCGATGCAATCCGGTCTGGTCCGGCGCATGCTGGAACGCCTGGGCGTTGTCCGGATTGCCGTGGCCGATTCGGGGCAGGCCGCGCTGGCGGCCCTGGCCGAGGAGGGGGACGAGGGCAGGCTCGTGATCAGCAGCCTCTACCTGCCGGACATGGCGGGAACCGATCTGGTCGCGGCCATGCGCGCCGACGAGCGCCTGGAAGCCCTGCCCTTCATCCTGATTTCCAGCGAGACGCGGCCGCAGCGCCTGGAAACCGTCCGCCAGTCGGGCGCATGCAGCATCATTGCCAAGCCCTTTTCTGAAGAGCAACTGGAGCGCGCGCTGTTCGCCGCCGCCGATTATCTCTATCCGCCGCCGGCCGACGAACTCGATGCGGCCGATATGGAAGAGCTGCGCGTCCTGATCGTCGATGACAGCCACGCCTCGCGCCGCCATCTGTGCCGCCTGCTCGCCGAACTCGGCATCGTCCGCATCACCGAGGCGGCCAATGGCCGGGAAGCGGTCGCGGCGCTGGCCGATGCCATGTTCGATCTCGTCATCACCGACTACACCATGCCGGAAATGGACGGTCGCGAATTGATCGAGTACATCCGCACGCATAGCTGGCAGGCCGAGGTGCCGGTGCTGATGGTGACCAGCGAGCAGAACATGGGGCGTCTGGCGGCGGTCGAGCGGGCCGGCGTTTCGGCCATTTGCGACAAGCCTTTCGAATCCGGCAGCATCCGCCGCCTGCTTATCGACGCCTTGACGCGATAAGGAAAAACAACAAGCGCCGCCCGGCGATGAGCGCCGCCAGGAGCGTCAGCAGCGGATCGACAAGGGCGTCCCAGAGATTGACGAAAAGGCCGCTGGCGAAACCCGCGAGATCGACGGCCAGAATCAGGAGCCAGATATCGAGGCGGGCTCGCCACAGCAACACGGCGAGCGGCGCGAATGCCGCGAGCAAGGCCCAGGGCTGGTAGCCGAGGGCGTAGGGGTCGCTCGCGCCCCAGCCGAGCGCCGCCGGATAGAAGAGCGCCGCAAAGGCCAGCAAAAACAGCGCGGGCCGAAAGCCGAAGGGCGAGGGCGTCCGCCCGGCCAGTTGCAGGATGGCCAGTTGCAGCAAGGTCAGCGAGGGGGCGCCAAAGAGGCTGTGCATGACCGGAGCGATGCCGGCGAGGAGCGCCGCCGCCGTCGCCAGCAAGGCCACGCGCCCGCGCAGCTCGCCCAGCGGCAGCAAGGCGACGGCGGCGGCGGCGAAAATCAGCGCGTGGGCGAGCAGACCGTAGGCAGCAAGCGTATTCATGCCGGAATCAGGGTTCCTGGGCTAGCCAGGCTTCGTTGAAGCCGAGGCTGCGAATGCCGCGCCCCCGCCAGGCGTAAGCCAGGTGGATTTGGCCGTCGCGGCCAAGCAGCAGGGCCGGGGCCGAGAAATCGGCCGCGCTGTCGGCGGCGTTTTCGAGCGTCTTCGCCGCCCGCCAGGTCTGGCCCTCGTCGGTCGATAGCCAGAGCATCAGCGTGGCGCGCCCCGGGGCCGGATTGCCGGCCAGCAACAGGCGGCCGCTGGGGAGACGCAGCGCGGCCAGCGGCGTATCGGGATGGGCCGGGCCGGGATCGGGCAAGGCCCTTGCCGCGTCGAGACTGAGCGCGAGCGCTGGCGGCGCGCGGCGCGAGTGGGTGAGGCGCGTCTTGTCGAGGATGCGCCCCGTGGCGCTCAGGCGCAGCCATTCGGCATGGCCGGAGAACAACTCCTGCCGTAGCGGCAGCGCAAGCCCCCCGTCGGCCAGGGGCTGCGGCGCTCCGGCTGGCGCGCCGCCGTAACCGCCCAGCGGCGAGCTTGGCAGGCGCCTGGGCGGGCTCCAGTGGCGTCCGCCGTCGGTCGATACGCTATGGGCCAGCGCGACATTCGCGCCGCCGCCGATGCCGATGGCGGCATACCACAGATGCAGCCACGTCCCCTCGACGAAAAGCTGCGGCTGGCCGACCCGGCGGATATGGGCAAACAGGCCGCCAGCGGCGCTTTCGCGATTGGCGATCAGCCGCGGCTCGCTCCAGCCGTCGCGCTCAAGAAGGCTGAAATAAATGGCAAGATCGGTGGCCGTCTCGCCGCTGCCGCTCACCCAGGCGGCGGCAATGCGGCCATCCGCCAGTTGGGCGAGGCTGGGCGCGCCGGCAAAAGCGCCGACCGCCGGCAGCATCCCGGCGGCGAATATCGGCTGAGGGCCGGGCGCGGCGCTGAAGGCGGGCGGCTCGACGCGGGGGGGGGCGACTTCGGGAATGCGCCAGAACGCGGCGGCCAGCGCGGCGGCAAACAGCAGGGGCGATAGCCAGCGCGGCAGGGCGGGCATGGTCGGCTGACGGCTGCCCGGTCACCGACCGTGAAAGGCCGGCGCTCGTTTTTCTATGAAGGCATCCATGCCCTCGGCGGCATCCTCGCTCAGGATGTTGCAGGCCATGACCTCGCCCGCATAGGCGTAGGCGTCGCAGAGGCTCATCTCCAATTGGCGGTGGAACATGCTCTTGCCGAGGCGCACGGCGATGGCGCTTTTTTCCAGGATGGCCAAGGCCAGGCGCTCGATTTCGGCATCCAGCGCATCGGCGGGGACGACCTGATTGACGAGGCCCTTGGTCCTGGCTTCCATGGCGTCGATGAATTCGCCGGTCAGCAGCATTTCCAGCGCCGCCTTGCGGCCAAGATTGCGCGAGAGCGACACCGCGGGCGTTGCGCAGAAGAGGCCGATATTGATGCCGGAGACGGCAAAACGGGCGACATCGGCGGCAACGGCCAGATCGCAGGCGCCAACCAGTTGGCAGCCGGCGGCGGTGGCGATGCCTTGCACGCGAGCAATCACCGGCTGGGGCATGCGGGCGATGGTTTGCATCAATTCGCCGCATTGCGCAAACAGCGCCTGCAAGAATGCCTGGTTGCGATTGGCGTGCAGTTCCTTCAGATCGTGGCCGGCGCAAAAGGCGCGGCCCGCGCCGGCGATGACCACGACGCGGACCGCCTCGTTCGCCGCGATGGCGTCGAGTTCGGCCTGCAAGGCGGCGAGCATGCCCGTCGACAGCGCGTTGAATTGCTCCGGCCGGTTCAGGGTCAGGGTGCTAAGGCCATCGTCGCGGTCATGGCGCAGGACGAAGGGGGCTTCGTGGCTCATGGGCATCTCCGTTTTTGGCCGGCCAATGTACCGGAGAACGCGACAGGCGGCCAGCCGCTGGCCATCCGGGATCGCCTTTGCGGCACCGCCGAGGCCGCGGAGAGCCGGGCGGGGGAAAAAC
>CAZFHE010000013.1:0-1862 GCA_964518615.1 uncultured Dechloromonas sp.
TGCCGTCAGCGACCATGTCGTCGATCTGGGCGGGGGTGATGCCGGTGATCAGCTTGCCTTCCTTGTCCAGCACGCCCGGCGTGTTGGTCAGGAGAACCAGTTTTTCCGCCTTCAGGACTTCGGCGATCTTGCCGGCGACGACATCGGCATTGATATTGTAAGTTTCGCCCTGTTCGCCGACCCCGATGGGGGCGATGACCGGAATGAAGGAGCCTTTATCCAGATGGTCGATCAGCGAGGGGTCGATGGCGGTGATTTCCCCCACCTGGCCGACGTCGATCAGATCGCCGGGATTATCCTTGTTCGCGAGCTTCAACTTCTTGGCCCGGATACAGCCGCCGCCGTCCTTGCCGGTGAGGCCAACCGCCTTGCCGCCGTGCTGGTTGATGAGATTGACGATGTCCTTATTGACCTGGCCGCCCAGCACCATTTCGACCACTTCCATCGTCTCCGCGTCGGTGACGCGCATGCCCTGGATGAATTCGCCCTTCTTGCCGACGCGGCCAAGCAGCGTCTCGATCTGCGGGCCGCCGCCATGCACGACGACGATATTGAAGCCGATCAATTCAAGCAGCACCACGTCGCGGGCGAAGCAATTTTTCAAATGCTCGTCGGTCATCGCATTGCCGCCATATTTGACGACGATGGTCTTGCCGTGGAAACGCTTGATATAAGGGAGGGCTTCGGCGAGGACGGCGGCCTTGGTGCCGGGGGCGAGATCTTTGAGATTCATGTCGGGCTCCAGAGAGAATCGCCGCGGATTGTACAAAGAAAAAGACCGGCACGGTGGCCGGTCTGGCGGGGTCAAAAAACCGCGTCATTCGATGGTCAGGCGCTTGCTCGGGCTGGCGATGCGTTTGGGCAGGGTCAGTTCCAGCACGCCGTCGTTGAAGCGGGCGCTGGCCTTGGCGTCGTCCAGTTCCTGTTCCAGTTGGAAGGAACGGGAGACCGTGCCGTAGTAGCGTTCCGAGCGCAGCACGCGCTCGCCTTCCTTGAATTCCTGCTCCTGCTTGATCTCGGCGCTCAGGGACACGAGATTGCCGTCGACGACGACATGGATGTCCTCTTTCTTGACGCCGGGCAATTCGGCATGAACCAGATAGGCGTCGCCTTGTTCCTTGACATCCATCTTGATGGACGGGGCCTGGGGTTGCGCGCCGTTGAACTCGACCGGGCGGACGAAAAAGCCGCGGAACAGATCGTCGAAGGGATCGCGTCGGGAAATGTTTGCCATGGTTTCTCTCCTCAGTGAAGGCGTGTTGGAGAGACCCATATAGGGTTGCGTCAGGCCATTTCAAGTCCGCGAAAAACTTCGCGGCAGCAGCAAGATGGCATCGCGGTTGCTCCACGAGAAACAGCGCTCGGCCGCCTCTTGCCAGGGCAGCCACAGCCAGGCGCGATGCTCGTCCGGCGCGGGCGTGATGGGGAGGCGGCGCGGAAGGCACAGGCCAAACACATGCTCGGTATTCTGGCTGACGCCGGCCGGGTAGCGGTGGCGCCAGGCAGCAAAGAGAGTGTAGGTATTGGCGATGCGCCAGTCGGTCAGAAGGCCGCTGTTTTCATCGAGGCCCGTTTCCTCGCGGACTTCGCGCCAGGCGGTGCGCTCCAGCGCCTCCTCCCCCTCGCGGCTGCCGGTGACCGATTGCCACAAACCCGGATGGGCGGCGCGTTCGAGCAGCAGCACATCCAGGGCCGGGGTATGGATGACGACCAGCGCCGAAACCGGCTGTTTATCGCGCTTCATGCGCTGGCGGGTGAATTGGGTTGGGGGCGGGGGGATTCAAGGGCTTGCCCATGTTGAGCACCGCCCCCCCCACCCCCCCTTCCCCCCCCGCGCGGGGGGGCGGGCCGGTCCCGGGGGC
>CAZFHE010000014.1:0-4552 GCA_964518615.1 uncultured Dechloromonas sp.
CTGCGAAACGAAAGTTACAAAGGGGCGCGGCGGGCTTGTCCGTACCGACGTGGCTGTTAAGACCGAAGCGGCGAGCGCCTGGACGCCCCCGCCGAAATCATCGGCCTGCAAACGACCAAGGAAGCGCCGGTCGCCACCGGCGAGGTGGCCGATGTGAAAACCCCGCTGCTCGGCACCGAGGAACACCCCGGCCTGATCCAGATCGCCGCTCGGATGCTCAGGGACGGGGTTTTTCCGCCGAACCCGAAAAGCATGCTGTGCAGCGCGAAGTATTGCCCGGCCTACGGCTCACGCTGCCGCTACCACGACTGATTTTACTCAAGGAGAACTGTTCGCCATGAACGCCAAAACCAACACCGCCGACCTTGGCGCGATGCGCCAGCAGCAGCTTGCGCCGCGCGAGGCGAGCATGCCCGCCGTCCGCGCCGGCTTTTTCGACCTGCAAGCCTTCGAGTTGATTCAGCGGGTATCCAAAGCCTTCGCTACATCCGATCTGGTGCCGAAGCAGTACCACGACAATCTCGCCAACTGCATGATCGCCATGGACATGGCCCAGCGTATCGGAGCCAACCCGTTGATGGTCATGCAGAACCTCTACATCGTTCATGGCACGCCCGGCTGGTCGAGCAAGTTTCTGATCGCCACCATCAACGCCTGCGGGCGCTATTCCTCGCTGCGCTACGAGTGGAAGGGCGAGCCGGGCCAGAAGGACTACGGCTGCCGCGCCTGGGCGGTCGAGCGCGAGAGCAGAGAACGCCTGAACGGCATCTGGGTGACCTGGGAAATGGTCAAGGCCGAGGGCTGGGATGCCAAGAACGGCAGCAAGTGGAAAACCATGCCCGACCAGATGTTCGTTTATCGCGCCGCCGCCTTCTGGCAACGCGCCTATGCGCCGGAACTCGGCATGGGCCTCTCTACCACCGAGGATTTGGAAGATGCCTTCGACGCACAGCGCGGCCCGGATGGCTCATTCGCCGTTGATCTGGCCTCGCTCAAGCAGGTCGGCGAAGCGCCGAATACGCGGGGGCGGACGGTCGATACCGGTACCGGCGAAATCATCGACGCTCAGTCCGCCGACCCTGATGACGAGGCATTGCGCCAAGCCGAGCAGGCCGGCAAGGGCGGATTCCAGCCCACGCCTGAGGAACTGGCCGCCATCCACGCCCGCGAAATGGCCGAGGCGGCGGGCGAGCAGACACACACCCGTTCCCGCCGCGAGCGCGGCCAAGGCGGGCTGGGAATCGAGTAAGGAAGGGGTGCGGCCAGCCCGCCCCCAACAGAACAACACCACTTCGAGGACTACATCGTGTTCAAAAATGCAATTGCTTACCTCGTCACGGAAGGCTTCCGGATTGACCCGGACATCCTCGGCCGGAGGCCCGCGCTGCCATGCGAGCCGACCCAGGCCCGCACCGCCGGGTTCGCCCAGCCGTGCAAACACGCCAGCGACGCTCTGGTGCACAAAATTGGCCGCCATCACCTGATCTGTTTCGAGACGGAAGAGCGGCTTTTGCCAAGCGCCGTCGTCGCCGAGAAAGTCGAGGAACGCATCGCCGAAATTACCCGACAGCAAGGCTACCAGCCTGGGCGGAAACAGTTGCGCGAAATCAAGGAGCAGGTGGTCGAAGAGCTTCTGCCGCGGGCTTTCACCCAGGCCCGGCGCACGCTGGCCGCCTTCGCCGGCCGATACTTGATCGTCGATACCAGCAGCCCGGCGCGCGCCGAATCCTTGCTTGAGGCGCTTCGCAGCGTGATCGGCTGCTTTCCGATCATGCCAATCGTGACCGAGCGGCCAATCAACGGGCGGATGATCGAGTGGCTGCTCGGGAATGCGCCTTATCGGCTGACGGTCGATGATTTTGCCGAAATGGAAATGGGGGATGCGCGCAAGCCGACCATCACCTACAAGCGCATCACGCTCGACGAAGACGAAATGCAGCGCCGCATTGCTAGCGGGTACGTACCGCGCGCCGTGGCAATCACCGTCGGCGGGCGGCTCTCGATGAAGATCGACGACTCGCTCTGCATGAAGCAACTGGTCGCGCTCGACAGGATGACGGTCGAAGCCGAATCGGCAGAGGACGCCGAGGAAGCGTTCGACGCCGACGTGGCGTTGATGGTTGGCGAACTGGAAACGGTTTTCGACTTCCTGATCGACGAGGAATTGGGCGGCCTTGTGGCCCCGGAGAAAGACCTCGCCGCAAACGACGATAGCGACTACCGGGAGGCTGCCTGACCATGAAACTCCACTCCATCCAGATCAGCAACATCCTCGGCGCGCGCGCCGTCGAGGTGGCGCTGACCAAGCCGGTGACGCTGTTCGCCGGCAAGAACGGTTCGGGCAAATCCAGCGTTCAGGAAGCCGTCCGCATGGCCCTGACCGGCGAGAGCGTCCGCGTCGGCTTGAAGAAGGATTACGGCGCTCTCGTCAGCGAGGGACAGGAATCCGGCTTTGTCGAGGTGACCGCCGCCAACGCCTCCTACTCGGTGGTGCTGCCGTCCGGCAAGGGCATCCACTCCGATAACCCGATGCTGCCCTACGCGCTGGACGCCCAGCGCTTCGCCCGGCTCGATGACAAGGCGCGCCGCGCCTTCCTGTTCGGCCTGATGGGCGTCAAGCTGGACGGCGAAAGCGTCGCCCGGCGCATGCTCGATAAAGGGCTGGACGCGGGCAAGGTCGGGCAGATCGCCCCCTTCTTGCGCGCCGGCTTCGATTCGGCCCAGAAGGAAGCGGCGGCGAAAGCCCGCGACGCCAAGGCCGCCTGGAAAACCGTGACCGGCGGCGAGACCTGGGGCAAGGACAAGGCAGCCAAGTGGCAGCCGGCCCCGCTGCCGATGGATGCCGACAAGGCGAGCGCCCGGTTTGAGAACGCCGTGGCTCGGATGCGGGAGGTCGAACAGGAACTCGGCCAAGCCCAAGAGGCGCTGGGGGCCGCCAAGGCCAAGGCGCAGGCCCGCCAGCAGCAGGCCGCGCAGCGCGATGAACTGGCCGAGAAGGCCGGGCGGATCGAGCGCATCAAGGCCAAGCTCGCCCATGACGAGGCCGATGCCGCGGCATGGCTGGATCGGGTCGAAATCACCCGCGCCCAAGCCGGCGTCGCACCGGTGAATCCCAAGGCGCATGGCGAATACCTGCTGCGCGGGCTGGCTGGCGTGACGGCCGAGTTTATCGAGCTGACCTGCAATCACCCCGAGGTCGATTGGGATTCCTCCCTGCTCAACCGCGCTGCGCTACATCTGGCCGAGTATCGCAAGCTGCACGGCGAGCCGGTCGCCGGCGACGCCCCGGCGCAGCCGGACGCCGAGGCCGTGGCGAAACTGCCCGAATACGAAAAGGCGCTGGCCCTGGTGCAAAGCGCCGTCGCCAACGACAAGCGCGACCTCGCCGCCGCCGAGAATGCTGCCGCCAGGCTGAGGAAGATGGACGAGGAAACCGCCGAGCCGATCAGCCTGGAGGCACTGCAACGCACGGTCGCCGATTTGACGGAAAAGCGGGGCGACTGGATCGCCGACGCCGGCAAATACCGCGCCATCGCCGAGCAAGCGGCCCGCCAGCAAGCGGTCATCGAGCAGGCGCAATCGCTGCACGCCGACGTGCTGGCCTGGGCGGACATCGCCGACGCGCTCGCCCCCGACGGCATCCCTGGCGAACTGCTGGCCGAAGCCCTGGGACCGATCAACGAACGCCTGCACGATTCTGCCGGCGTCGCCGAGTGGGAGCAGGTCGTGATTCATTTCGACATGCGGATCACCTACGGGCTGCGCGATTACGCCCTGATTTCCGAATCCGAGAAATGGCGCACCGACGCCATGATCGCCGAGGCTGTGTCCTACTTGGCCGGCGTCAAGCTCCTGGTGCTGGATCGCTTCGACGTACTCGACCTCAAGGGCCGCGAAGACTTGCTGTACTGGCTCGATGGCATGGCCGATGTCGGGGACATCGAAACCGCCCTGATCTTCGGTACGCTCAAGGCGCTACCGGCGCAACTACCTGGGCTGATCGGCGCGCACTGGATCGACAACGGCGCCGCCGGGCAACTCAAGGATGCAGCATGAGCACATTGCTTCGACTGAGTACGCCACGTCTGGAGAAGGCCGTGGCCCGCGCTGTCAAGCGCAACCCTTGGGACGACAACGAGCATCTGTTCTCCGTGCGCGATTTGCGCGCGGCCCTTGAGCGCCGAGGCATGTCAGACCGGGATATTCACAGCCTGTTCTTCAACATTATCGGTGCGCTTGAACCTCCGTCATGCCCCATGAGCCACTGCAAGAACCACGGAGGCAGCGGAGCGCCGATGAATTGCCGCCTTGAGCGTGTTCCTGGCCGCTGTACGATTCTGAAGGAATACAAGCAGCGCCAGGTAGACAAGGCCGCAGTAAAAGAGGCTGCCCAATGACCGCCATCGCCAAGGCCACCGGAGGCGCGGCGTGACGCGCTACCTCTCCCTCTGCTCCGGCATCGAGGCCGCGACCGTCGCATGGCATCCGCTCGGCTGGCGCGCCGTCGCGTTTTCCGAAATCGAGCCATTCCCCAGTGCCGTGCTGTCGCACC
>CAZFHE010000015.1:0-2782 GCA_964518615.1 uncultured Dechloromonas sp.
CCGGGCAGCAGGCCGCCGCCGGCGCATGCTCGACGGTTTCGCGGGGCAGGTGCTCAGGCAAGGGCCCGCGGGCCGGGCGCCGGATCGGCGCGTCTTCGTTGGCAGCGGCCGGCCGGGCCGGTACGGTGGGCTTGGCAGCGCCTGACCCCTGGCCGACGAGCATCAGTTCAAATTGCGCCGATGGCGCGTCGCTACGCTCCGAGCGCCGGCCGAATTGCATCCGGCGCAGCTTGGCGATGACGAGAGTCAGGTGCTCGATCTCGGCCTGTTGGGCGCGGATCAGCGCCTTGAGCAGCGCAGGATCGTCAGGCAGTGGGGGGGTCGAGAGCATGCCGCCAGTCTACGCGAACCCCGGGGCGGTGAACAGTCCCTGGCGAGAGTTTCCTAAGCCGCGTACTGCGGTTGCCAGGTGCGCTGCGGACGCCGCCAGTCGATGCCTTCGAGGAGCATGGACAACTGGGCGGCGGTGAGGCGGACGGCGCCCTCGGTCGCCTGGGGCCAGACGAAACGCCCCTTCTCCAGGCGCTTGGCGAACAGGCACAGGCCGTCGCCGCTCCACCACAAGCGCTTCACGAGATCGCCGCGCCGCCCGCGGAAGATGAAGACATGGCCGGAGAAGGGATTCTCGGCGAGCGCCCCTTGCACCAGCGCCGCCAGTCCGTCCATGCCGCGCCGCATGTCGGTGACGCCAGCCGCCAGCCAGATTCGCGTCCCCGCCGGCGGGCCGATCATCGCCGCAACGCCAGGCAATCGAGCACCGTGCGCAGGGCGGCGCCGCTCACATCGCCGCACACCCGCACGCGGGTCGCACCCAGGACGATCTTGATGTACGACGGTGTCCGGTCGGCATCCCGAGCGGCGTCGGCCTCCGGGGCGGCGACCACCGGGAGCAGTCGGGCCACAGAAGACGCCGCCATTTCGGCAGCGCCTTCCGGCGCCATGGCGCCGAATTGGCCGGCACGATACTGGCGGCGCCACTTGAAGAGCAGATTCGCGTTGATGCCGTGGGTCAGCGCAAGCTTGGCCACCGAGACCTCGGGCTCGCAGGCCAGCGCCGCCAAACGGCGCTTCAAATCGAGCGGATGATTCAGGCAGCCCTTGCGGCTCACCCGCTTGATAGCCTCTATTGCCAACGTGCTCCCCACCAGTGGTTTGGTGGACGCCACTTTGGATCAGCCCCCGTTTCCTGAAAAGACGGCCTCGGCCGGACGCTTACAGTAAGGCGGCAGGTAGAAGAGCTTGAGCCGGCCCGCCTGAGCCTCGACAAAGACCTTGACCCGCTTTGCCTTATGAATCGAGTGACCATCAACGATCAGGAACACCGGTCGCTCAGATGTAGAAGTTCAGCCCCGATGAGCAGGCGTTTGAGAAACTCACAAAACACCTCGGTATCCACCGCGCCTTTCGCCTTGGCCTCGGCGCGTATCGCCGGATAGGTGTCGGTCTCCCACATGTGCACCAAGGTCGCATCTTGCTGCCACGCCTGGTAGAGCGGCTTCTGCGCCGAGAAGCCCAACAGCTTCGTGATCCGGCTGACCGAGGCCAGCGACAGCTTCTTGCCAAACTCGCGCTCGATCGGCGTCGCAATCAGCGAGAGCGCCCACAAGCCAAAGGCAAAGCGGTATTGCTGCGGGCTATCGCCATAGGCAGCCGCCACCGCATGCACGTCCTGTCCTTCCTGAATGGCCTTGACCGCTTGCTGCCGCGTCGCCGGCAAGGCCCCTCGGCCATGCGTGAAAGACATCAGCTTAATCGGATTTTGTGCGAGCGCGGGGTCGAACTCCGAGTTCATTTCAATGACAAGGCCCAAGTGACCACTTCCTTCCCCTGTTTACGACATCGGCGTATGCGATTGCCCTGCGGGAACAACGCACTGCAATGCATACTCTTCCATGCGTGATAGCATGGAAAACGATGCAATCTCATCTGCTGAGAGGTACGGTGCCATGTCCTGTGTGACAAAGTCGTTCATCTTGTTCTTTACGCTTATTTTTGTTTCTTTTCCAATTTTCTCGGTCGCACACGCTGATCAGGCCCTTGCAAACGCAAAAGGCTGCATGGCCTGCCATCAAGTCTCTGCAAAGAAGGTAGGCCCCTCATTCCATATGGTGGCAAAGCAGTATCAGGGGCAGAAAGACGCTTTGGCAAAGCTGTCGCACAAAGTCCTAGATGGCGGAAGTGGCGTATGGGGAGAGGTGGCAATGCCGGCAAATAGAACCTCGGGTGTTACGGAAGCAGATGCAACAAAACTGGTCACTTGGGTCTTGTCATTGAAATGAACTCACACGGTTGCGGCCGCCTATTTCACCGGGTATGCCGTCGACGCCAGGCTGACCTCTTCCGCGGTGACGGCGGGGAGTTCTACCGAATCCGTCAAAGTGACGGCATACATGTCGCTGACAGCGCTGTCCAGTCTCGTCATCACAGGAACCTCGCTCACGACGCTTGGGGCGGAGGCGGTGGGAGCGGCAGGCGGATTTGTTGGTGGATTGGTTGCCTCGAGTGGAAACTTCCAGTCGGAATTGAAGGGGGCTGCTAGCGGTGCGATGATTGGCACCGTAGCGTGGTATCAAAAAGCGGCGTCAATTGCGAACCTCGCCCTCGATTCCTTCGTTACGCCAAGTGTCACAGACAAGCCGGAGAGGCCCGGGCATCTGCTAGAATCCGCCCGGTTTTTTCAGGCTTTTCTCTTGTCTTCCCTCTCGGAAATTTTTTCTCCCGCCGGGCCGCTGGCCAAGGCCATTGCCGGCTATCGCGTGCGCCAACAGCAGGTCGAGATGGC
>CAZFHE010000016.1:0-4916 GCA_964518615.1 uncultured Dechloromonas sp.
TAGGCGGCGCGCTCGGTCACCGAAATCGCGCCGCGCGCATCGAGCAGATTGAAGGTATGCGCCGCCTTCAGCACCTGCTCATAGGCCGGCAGCGCCAGTTGCGCGCCCATCAGGTGCTGGGCCTCTTTTTCGTGGGCAGAGAAGGCAGTGAAGAGGAAATCGGCGTCGGCATGCTCGAAGTTATAGGCCGATTGCTCGACCTCGTTCTGGTGATAGACGTCGCCATAGCTCAGTCCCTGGGTCCACGCCAGATCGAAGACATTCTCGACGCCCTGCAAATACATGGCCAGACGCTCCAGGCCATAGGTGATTTCGCCGGTAATCGGCTTGCAGTCGATGCCGCCGACCTGCTGAAAGTAGGTGAATTGCGTGACTTCCATGCCATTCATCCAGACTTCCCAGCCCAGGCCCCAGGCCCCCAGGGTCGGGTTTTCCCAATCGTCCTCGACAAAGCGCACATCGTTCTTTTTGAGATCGAAGCCGAGCGCCTCCAGCGAGCCGAGATAGAGTTCGAGAATATTGTCCGGCGCGGGTTTCAAGACCACCTGGTACTGATAGTAATGCTGCATGCGATTCGGGTTTTCGCCATAGCGGCCATCCTTGGGCCGGCGCGAGGGCTGCACGTAGGCGGCCTTCCACGGCTCGGGGCCGAGGGCGCGCAGAAAAGTGGCGGTATGGCTGGTGCCCGCGCCGACTTCCATGTCGTAGGGCTGTAGCAGGGCGCAGCCCTGATCGCTCCAGTATTGTTGCAGGCGCAGGATGATTTCCTGAAAAGATGGCTTGCCATCTTTCAGTGCAGGCTCATATCCGCTCGCGGATGTGATGCCGGAACTAAAGGTCGGTTTCTGGCTGGTCGTCATCGGACGCACTCGAAAGGACGGAAAGCAGCAGATTTTACAAGTATTTGCGGCCTGTCGGCAGGCGCGCCCCGAGGCTTGGCCATCCGGGCCGTGGCGGGCCAAGCCGGGGCGGCGGCATCGCGCCGCAAGAGGCCGCCGATAGGGCCGCCGACTGGGCGATTTGACAAAACCCAATTGAATCAATAGAATGCGCGACTTATTGCGGTGCAACATCGCTCCCCGGCCCCGCCCACGGCGGTCAGCGGGGGGATTTGGGCCTCTCCCGAGTCTTTCGGATTCTCCGGCCGCCGATATTGCACTCCCCCTGTAACACGGTTGACCGGCCATGCTTTTCTTGCCGGCGACCCAGCGAAGGAGGTCGCATGTTTACCACGACTACTCTGACTCCCGCTGCCCAGCGAACTTTCCAGAGGATCGGCGCATTTCTGCGCAAGACCCTGATGGCTGCTGGTCTGCTTCTTCTCATTGGCCTCGTCGGCCTGCAAATCGTTCATGGCGGCGTCGGCGACGCCCTCAAGCTCCTGCTGCCCACGGCCTCCGCCAGCGTTATCCACGATCCGGCGATGACCAGCGGCGGCGAAGCCGATGCCGACGCCACGATCCTGACGCCGCGCATGCAAGGCGCGCTGGATTTCGTCTCGCGCCGCTATCGCGTCGCCGGCGAGGCCTTGCAGCCGGTTTTCGTGGCCGCCCAACAGGCAGGCCGCGAATTGCATCTCGATCCCTTGCTGATCATCGCGGTGATCGGCGTCGAATCGGGCTTCAATCCCTTTTCGCAAAGCGTTTATGGCGCTCAGGGCCTGATGCAGGTCGTGCCCCGCTTTCATGCCGACAAGCTGCCGGACGAGGCAACGACGGCGGCTTTTCTCGATCCGGTGATCAATGTCCGGGTTGGCGCCAGCGTGCTGCGCGAATCGATCAGCCGCATGGGCAGCCTGGAGGACGGCTTGCAACAATTCGGCGGCGCGCTCAAGGATCCGGAGCGGCGATATTCCAACAAGGTGCTGACTGAAAAAGAGCGCCTGGAAAAGGCCGTGCTCCGCCTGCGCGCGGTCTGATTCCCGCGCCGGAGCGCGTAGCGCTCAGGTTCGCCCGCGGCGGATGGCCGCCAGCAGCAACAGAAGCATCAGCGCCAGCGCCGGTCCGTTGCCGAAACGGGCATAGGGCGTCAGCCCCTGGTAGGCCGTGACCTCGGCTTTCAGCACGCCCTGGGTGAAGGGCGGCAATTGGGCGAGGACGGCGCCGTCCGGCGCGATCACCGCCGTCATGCCGGTGTTGGTGGCGCGCAGCATGGGCCGGCCGCTTTCCAGGGCGCGCAGGCGGGCGATTTGCAAATGCTGCGGCTGCGCGAGCGAGCGACCAAACCAGGCGGTGTTGGAAAGATTGGCGAGGATGCCGGCCTCGGGCAGGGCGGCAATGATTTCCTCGCCGAAAGCATCCTCGTAGCAGATATTGACCGCCACCCGGCGGCCAGCCACCTCTAGCGGCGGCTGATGCCGCGGGCCGCGCTCGAACGAGGACATCGGAATCGTCGCCATTTGCATGAACCACGCAAAGCCGGGCGGAATCATTTCGCCAAATGGCACCAGATGCGTCTTGCTGTAAATCTGCAAGGGCGAGCGGCCCAGGCTCAGGGCGCTGTTCCAGTAATGCGCGCCGTCGCCGGTCAGCGTGCCGAGAATCAGGTCGCCGCCATGACGGGCGGCGCTGGCCTTCAGCACCTCGACATAGGCCGGCGGCAGTTGCTCGAAGAAAATCGGGAAAGCGGTTTCCGGCAGCAGGATCAGATCGGCCGGATGCGCCGCTATCAGTTCGCGGTAAAGCGCCAGCGTGCGGTAGAGGCTCTCCGGGCGAAATTTCATTTCCTGCGGCACATTGCCCTGGATCAGCGCGACCGCGATCGGCTCGCCCTCGGGCAGAGTCCACGCCACTTGGCGCAGGGCGAAGCCCGCGAGCAGCATGAGGCCGACCGCCAGCGCGCCGCGCCAGCGGCACAAAAGCAGCGCGCCGCTCAACACGGCCAAGAGCGAGAGGCCATAGACGCCCAGGAGGGGCGCGAAGCCGGCGAGCGGGCTGGGCGGCGTTTGTGAATAGCCGGCGGCCAGCCAGGGAAAACCGGTGAAAATCCAGCCGCGCAGCCAGTCAGCGCCTGCAACGAGAGCGGCGAAATAGAGCGCCTGACGCCAATCTGCCGCCGGCTGCCAGCGCTTGAAGGCGGCCCCGACCAGCGCCGGGAAGAGCGAGAGCGCAGCGCAAAACAAAAAGGCGGCAAGCCCCGCCAGCCACCTGGGCATGCCGCCAAACACCGAGAGGCTGACATAGACCCAGGAGACGCCGCAGAGATAAAAGCCAAGGCCAAAGGCGAAGCCGTGGAACGCCGCCTCTCGGACGCCTGCCGCGCGGCGCAGCAACCATAGCAGACCGAGCCAGACCAGGGGCGTCAGCCAGAATTGCTCGAAGGGCGCGAAAGCCAGCACGCCAGCCGCGCCAAGTGCGGCGGCGGTTAGCAGGCGGGGCGTGAAGCGCTCAGTCAGCCTCGGTTTCGGCGCCATTCTCAGCCGGAGAGGGCGGATCGACGAGCAGGGTATAGAGCCTTCGGCTGTCGGCGCGCAGCACCTGGAAGCGCAGGCCGTCGATGACGACGCTTTCGTTACGCTTGGGCACATAGCCGAGCTGGCCCAGCAAGAGGCCGCCCACGGTGTCGAATTCGTCGTCGGAAAAATGGGTGGCGAAGGCGGCGTTGAAATCTTCGATCGCGGTATGCGCCTTGACCCGGTAACGGCCAGCCGAGTCGCGTCGGATATTGTCGTGCGTCTCGTCAAAGTCGTATTCGTCGGCGATGTCGCCGACGATTTGTTCGAGCACGTCCTCGATGGTGACGAGGCCCGCGACGCTGCCGAATTCGTCGACCACGATGGCCATGTGATTGCGCGAGACGCGAAATTCGCGCAGCAGCACATTCAGGCGCTTTGATTCCGGAATGAAAACGGCTGGCCGCAGCCAGTCGCGCAGCACGAAGCCGGCTTCATCGCGCACGCGCAGCAAATCCTTGGCGAGCAGTATGCCGAGAACATCGTCGCGGTCGCCATCGATGACCGGAAAGCGCGAGTGGGCGGTGGCGATGACCACCGGCAGGATGTCGGCAAGCGGCGCATTGACGTCGATGACGCCCATTTGCGCGCGCGGAATCATGACATCCGCAACCCGCGTTTCCGAGGCCGCGAGCGCCCCCTCGATAATGCTGAGAGCATCGGCGTCCATCAGCTTGCGCTCGTGGGCGTTGTGCAGGATCTGGATGAGCTGGGCGCGGTCTTCCGGCTCGCGCAGCAAGAGGGAGGTCAGGCGTTCGATGAAACCGGGTTTGCTGTCGGGGTCCATGATGATTAAGCCGCGTAGGGGTCGGGGTAACCCATCGCGGCGAGAATTTCCCTTTCCTTGTCTTCCATGGCCTGGGCGTCTTCTTCGTTATCGTGGTCCCAGCCTTGCAAATGCAGCATACCATGCACCGTCAGGTGGGCGTAATGCGCCTCCAGCGGCTTCATTTGTTCGGCGGCTTCACGCGCCACGACGGCCGGGCAGATGACCAGATCGCCCATCACCGGCGGCCCGGCGTCGTAGGGAAAGGACAGCACATTGGTCGCGGTGTCCTTGCCGCGATACTCCCGGTTCAGCGCCAGGCCTTCCTCATCATCGACCAGGCGGATGACGATTTCGCCGCCGCCTTCGAGCGCCGCCCGCGCCCAACGCACAAAATCGGCGCGCAGCGGCAACCCCTCGCGGGCACAGGCGTATTGCACGGACAAATTAAGACGCTTGCTGGCTTTCATAGGCTTCGACAATGCGGGCGACCAGCGGATGGCGCACCACGTCTTCCTTTCTGAATTGGGTAAAGGCCAGGCCGCGCACCCCGTCGAGCACCGCCACGGCTTCCTTCAGACCGCTCTTCTGGCCCTTGGGCAGGTCGATCTGGGTAATGTCGCCGGTCACCACCGCCTTGGCGCCAATGCCGATGCGGGTCAGGAACATTTTCATCTGTTCCGGCGTGGTGTTCTGCGC
>CAZFHE010000017.1:0-5859 GCA_964518615.1 uncultured Dechloromonas sp.
CGTTGTTGAAGCCCATCCGGTTGATGATGCCCTGCGCTTCCGGAATGCGGAACAAGCGCGGCTTGGGATTGCCCTCCTGGGGGCGCGGCGTGATGGTGCCGATTTCGATAAAGCCGAAACCGAGCCGCGCCAGGCCGTCGATATAGTCGCCGTTTTTGTCGAGGCCCGCCGCCAGCCCGACCGGGTTGGGAAAGTTGAGGCCCATGACCTCGACCGGACAAGGCGTCGCCGGCTTGGCGACAAGACCGGCAAGGCCGGCCGCGTTGAGAAAATCAATGCCGCTCATGCCGATGCCGTGGGCGGTTTCGGCATCGAGGGCGAAGAAAAATTTGCGAATCAGGGAATAGAGCATGATAGGACACGATTTTACCGCATCGCAACCCGTCGTGCCGGAGGCTGTCAACGATCCAGGGCAAGCGGCTCAAGCCTCGCGCCTCAATGGCCTTATTCACCCGGCAATTACGGATTGAGATGATTTCATTGCCATTTCCTGTAGGGGCACGGCATGCCGTGCCCCTACAGTGCAACCCTTAATCGCCGGTTCTATAGCCCGCAACAGGCAGATGCCGGTCCAGCCAGGCGATGATGTGCGGCGTCGCGTCCTCGCCCGCCCCGAGCGCCGCTTCGCTGCAAGGGCAACTCAAATGGGAGCGGGCGCGGCGGTAAGCGGCCTGATTGAGATGCTCGTCGGCATCGAAGAGCATCAAGAGCGGCGCGCTCATCAATTCCAGCGCCTGCCGGCCGGCGCGGTCGATCAGGCCGCCGTGGCAGGCCAGCGCGCGCACCTGCATGTCGCGCTGGGCGGCAACGCGTATGGCCGCCGGCGTGACGTCGCCGACGGCGAACAGGGCCAGCGGCAAATCCTCGGTGTCGCCATCGTCGCGCAGCAGATTGAGCAGCTTGACGAGGCGCTGCGCAAGGCGCGGGACATTTTGCGCCGCATCGGCGAAGGGCAATTCCCTGGCGCTCAGGAGTTCCATGCAGAGGGTCGCGTAGCCTTGGGCATAAAGGCTGGCGGCGAGGCGTTCGTCGCGCTCGCTGCTCTCGATGTGGGCAATCAGCGCCAGCGCGCGCGGCGACTCCGGGCGTTCGAGATGACCGTGCAGAAGGCCGTGCGGCGTGCTCAGGACGAGATGGCGGATCATGCGGCAATCCGGACGGGAAGGCGGCGGTTGCCGAAGGCTTGGCCGTCCTCCCCGAGTCGCGCGCCAAAGCGGCCGGAGAGCGGCGTCTGGCAATGGAGGCAGCGGCCATCGGCGCTCAGTTCGTAATGCCGGATGTCGTAGCCATCGCGGACGATCAGCGCCGCCCGGCAATGCGAACACCAGGTCGTGCCGCCCTCGCGATCGCGCACATTGCCGGTGTAAACATGGGAGAGGCCGGCATCGAGGGCGATGCGCCGGGCCTGAGTCAGCGTGGCTGGCGGCGTGGGCGGCAGCCCGGTCATTTTCCAGTCGGGGTGAAAGGCGGTGAAGTGCAGCGGAACCTCCGGCCCCAGTTCGCGGACCATCCAGGCGGCCAGTTCGGCGATTTCGGCCGGGCGGTCGTTGTGGCCGGGAATCAAGAGCGTGGTGATCTCCAGCCAGCAGCCGGTTTCATGCCGGATCCAGGCCAGCGTATCGAGTACGGGCGCAAGACTCCCGCCGCACAGGCTTTTGTAGAAATGCTCGGTAAAAGCCTTCAGATCGACATTGGCCGCGTCCATCGCGGCGAAGAATTCGCGCGCCGGCTCGCGGCGGATATAGACGGCGGTCACGGCGACATTGCGCACGCCCAGGGCGCGGCAGGCTTCTGCGCTCGCGATGGCGTATTCGGCGAATACCACTGGATCGTTATAGGTATAGGCCACGGCGCTGGCTCCATAACGCCGGGCGGCGGCGGCGATGGCCTCGGGAGGGGCGCTGTCCATCAGGCGATCCATGTCTTTCGCCTTGGAAATGTCCCAGTTCTGGCAGAAGCGGCAGGCAAGATTGCAGCCGGCGGTGCCGAAGGAAAGAATGCTGCTGCCCGGGTAGAAGTGGTTCAGCGGCTTTTTCTCGATCGGGTCGATACAAAAGCCCGAAGAACGCCCCCAGGTCGTCAGCCGCATCGCGCCGCCGACCATGCGGCGGACGAAACAAGCGCCGCGCTGGCCCTCGTGCAACTGGCAGTCGCGCGGGCAGAGATCGCACTGAATGCGGCCATCGCCGAGGGCATGCCACCAGCGGCCGGGATAGTCCGAATCAGGGAGGGTCATGGCCCCGCCTCCCGCCATTTCTTCACCGCGTAACGATCCAGGCAGAAATCGGCAGCCCAGTCATCGGCGGCCAGCCCGGCCTTGCGCTTCAAGTGGGCGAGAAAAACGGCGGGCTCGGGCAACTGCTCCCAGACCTGGGGCAAAAACGTGGCGCGATGGCGGCCGGCGCTGAGGATCACGCCGTCGATATGGGGCCGCAGTTGCGCCAAGGCGTCGGCCTCGTCGCGAAAAGAGAGGGGCTGGGCCGGCGTCAGCTGCGAGACCTCGATACGGGTGCGCGCCAGTTCATCCGCCCCAAGCGGCGTAAAGCGCGGGTCGCGAAAGGCGGCGGCGCGGGCATTGGCGGCCACATCCTCGGCCAGCGCCCGCCAGGCTTCGAGACTGCCGATACAGCCGCGCAATTCGCCCTGCTGGGTCAGGGTCACGAAACTCGCCCCCGGCTCGCGCCACTCGGGCCGCTCGGCCACGGGCCGGGGAGCGAGGCCAAAGCGCTCGCCGATGGCATTGCGGGCTAGCCGCAGGAGGCTTTCGCCCAAGTCATCCATGATAGTGCGCATGAAAAGCAAAGGCCGCGTAACCGACGACGCGCTCGCGGTCGCCCGCCGTGTCGCCGGAATTGCAGCAGTCGATGAGTTGCGCTTGCAGTCCGTGGCGGCGGGCAGCCAGCAAGAGGCCGTTGATCGGGTGGGCTCCGCAGGCTTGGCGCGGGTGGATGCGAGCATCGAGATCCAGAATGTGGCGGCAGGTGTCGGCGTCGACCTGTTGCGCGGTGGCATAGGGCAGAAAGTGAGACAGGTCGGAACTGATGACCAGCAAGGTCTCGTCGCCGCCCCATAGCAACTCGATCGCCTCGGCCACTTCCTCGGGCTCGGCGTCGCCAACCGCCAGCGGGATCAAGCTGAAGTCATCAAAGCAGCGTTGCAGGAAAGGCAGTTGTACCTCCAGCGAATGTTCCAGCGCATGCGCCGCATCGTTGCGGCTGATCTGAGGCAATTCGTCGAGCGCAGCCATGGCCTCGGCATCCAGACGGACATCGCCGAGCGGCGTGGCGAAAGCCTGGACGGTGGGCAGCGCCAGGCCGCGAACGGCGACGCGATGGGTCGGGCCAAGTAGCGCGATACGGCGGATGTTCCGCCGCCATGGCGAGAGCGCGGCATAGATGCGGGCGGCCGTGGGGCCGGAATAAATGTAGCCCGCGTGCGGCGCGATAATGGCCTTGGGCTGGGCCATGCCCAAGACCGGCGCGGCGGCCAGCAGAGCGTCGACGGTAGCGCGCAAGGCGCTTTCGCCCCCCGGGTAAAACATGCCGGCAACGGCGGGCGGGCGGACGGCGGCGGCATTCATGGCGTCAGACCGGCAGCGGACCAAACGCCGCCGCAAGGCTTTTCGCCAAGGCGGCCAGTTCTGGGACGACGAAACGCATGGCTTTCCTCCCGTCGATTCGTTCTTCGTTAAAATTAAGCGATGCCACGCCATTTCGCAATCGTCCCCGCCGCCGGCAGCGGTTCGCGCTTCGGCGCGGAAAAGCCGAAACAGTATCTCGACCTGCTTGGCCGGCCGCTGATTTTCCACACCCTCGCCGCGCTCATCGCCTGTCCCGACATCGAACGGGTCTGGGTGGTGCTCGCGCCGGACGATCCGTGGTGGCAGCGCTACGACTGGTCGGAACTCGGCGCCAAGCTCGAAACCGTGGCCTGCGGCGGCGCCACGCGGGCCGAGAGCGTCGGCAACGGCCTTCGCGCGGCGGCCATGGTCGCCCTGGACGACGACTGGATTCTGGTGCACGACGCGGCCCGCCCCTGCCTCGACCCAAGCATGCTGACCCGGCTGCTTGCGGAACTTGCCGACGACCCGGTCGGCGGCATTCTGGCCGTGCCGGTGGCCGATACCCTCAAACGCGCCGACGCGGCAGAGCGGGTGGCCGCCACCGAAGCACGCGATGGCCTGTGGCAGGCGCAAACGCCGCAGATGTTCCGCCACGGCTTGTTGCGCGCGGCGCTGGAAAAGGGGCGCGCCGTCACCGATGAAGCCAGCGCCATCGAGGCCATGGGGCTGGCGCCCAAACTGGTGCGCGGCGACGCCAGCAATCTGAAAGTCACCTGGCCGGCCGATCTGGCCCTAGCCGCGATGATTCTGAGGGCACGCAAATGAGTGCCGCAAACGCGCCGGCCCTCGGGCCGAAACGGCCCAGCCTCCGGGTGGGGCAAGGCTACGATGTGCATAAGCTCGTCGAGGGCCGCAAGTTGATACTGGGCGGCGTCGAGATTCCGCATCCAACCGGGCTGCTCGGCCATTCCGACGCCGACGCGCTCTTGCACGCCATTACGGATGCGCTGCTCGGCGCGGTGGCCCTAGGCGACATCGGCCGGCATTTTCCCGACACCGACCCGCGCTATGCCGGGGCCGATAGCCGCGCGCTGCTGCGCGCCGCCGTCGCCTTGCTGGCCGAGCGCGGCTGGCGGCCCGTCAATGTCGATGCCACCTTGATCGCCCAAAAGCCAAAACTCGCGCCGCACGCGCCGGCGATGGCGGCCAATATCGCCGCCGACCTCGGCATCACCGAGGACTGCGTCAATATCAAGGGCAAGACCAACGAAACCCTCGGCTACCTGGGCCGCGAAGAAGCCATCGAGGCGCAGGCGGTGGTGCTGATCGAGCGCGGTGGCTGAAAGCGGCGGCCCGGCCGCGACGCGGCGGCTGTTCTTCGCCCTGTGGCCGCCGGCCCGGCTGGCGGTGGAACTCGACCACATCGCCACGGCGGCGGCGCGGCGCTTCGGCGGCAAGGCCAGCCGCCGCGCAAACCTGCATCTGACGCTCTATTTTCTCGGCGAAGTGGCCGACGCCAGGCTGCCGCTCCTGCTCGAGGCCGCCCGCCGGGTCAGGGCGGCAGGCTTTCGGCTGCGCATCGACCGGCTCGGCTACTGGCGTCACAACCGCCTGCTGTGGGCCGGCTGCGCCCCGTCCGCCGGCCTCGGCGCGCTGTTCGCCGAGCTGGAGGCCGCCCTGGCGCTGGCCGGCCAGCCGCCGCCCAAAGCGCTGCGCGCCTTCACGCCGCACCTGACGCTGGCGCGCAAGCTGCCGGCGGCGACCTCGCCGGACGAGGTGCGGCGCATCGCCTGCGCCGGCCTGCCGGACTGGCCGTGCGAGCATTTCACGCTGGCCGAGTCGACCCTGTCGCCGGGCGGTTCCATCTACCGCCCGCTGGCCGAGTTTGCGCTGATGGTTTGATTATTCGATTTTGCTTCAAGACGACAACGATAGTACCCATCGTCATTCTGCGCGTAGCGAAGCGTAGTCGCAGAATCCAGACGTTGCATGGATTCCGCGACGGAGCGCGGAATGGCGGGTTCTGGGGCGATTTACGTTATGAACGCAAAATCGAATTACTGCCCGCGCGGCAAGATCAAACGGGCGATCAGGCCGCCGCCGGGGTTGGGGAGCAGGTCGAGGCGGCCACCGTGCAGGCGGGCGATGCGATCGACGATGGCCAGACCGAGGCCGGTGCCGCCGGGGCCGCTGCGCGCCGCCTCCAGGCGGGTGAAGGGGCGCTTCAGGCGTTCGATTTCGGCGGGCGGAATGCCGGGGCCGCGATCGATGACATCGATGCGCACGGCCTCGACGCT
>CAZFHE010000018.1:0-1756 GCA_964518615.1 uncultured Dechloromonas sp.
AACGGCGATGAAAATGTCGCTGTGTGCGGCGCGCGCCATCACCGCCGCCTGCATGTCGAGCGCGCTCGTCACGGCGATGCGCTCGACCCCGGCCGGCGTCGGCAAGGCCACCGGGCCGGATACCAGCGTCACCTCGGCCCCGGCCTGGCGCGCTGCGCGGGCCAGGGCATAGCCCATCCGCCCCGACGACAGATTGGTGATGCCGCGCACCGGGTCGATGGCCTCGAAAGTCGGCCCGGCGGTCAGCAATACCTTTTTGCCAGCCAGCCATTTGGGAGTGAAAAAGGCTTGCACCGCATCGAGAATTTCCTCCGGCTCCAGCATGCGTCCCGCGCCAATCTCGCCGCAGGCCTGCGCCCCGCTGGCCGGACCGAGAATACCGACGCCATCGGCCTGCAACAAGGCGACATTGCGCCGGGTCGCCGGGTTCTCCCACATTTGCCGGTTCATCGCGGGGGCCATCAGCAAGGGACAATCGCGGGCCAGCACCATGGTCGCCAGCAGATCGTCGGCCAGACCCTGCGCCACCCGCGCCAGAAAATCGGCCGACGCCGGCGCGACAAGGATCAGGTTGGCCTTGCGCGACAAATCAATATGGGCCATCGCATTGGGCATGCGCGCATCCCACTGATCGGCGAACACCGGCCGCCCGGACAGCGCCTGGAAGGTGGTCGCGGTAACGAAATGGCCCGCCCCTTCGGTCATCGCCACCTGAACGTCGGCGCCTTGTTTGACCAGGAGGCGCACCAGCTCGGCCGCCTTGTAAGCCGCGATGCCGCCGGTGACGCCCAGTACGATGCGCTTTTCCTTTAACTCCATTGTCATTGCCGCTAGAATGATAACCTTTTCATTCTACTGGAAAGCTCATGGCGATCAGCGACTGGCCGGCCGGCGAACGTCCCCGCGAGCGCCTCATGGCCCACGGCCCGGAAGCCCTTTCCGATGCCGAATTGCTGGCCATCTACCTGCGCGTCGGCGTCCGGGGCAAGAGCGCCGTTGATCTCGCGCGCGACCTGATCAGCCGTTTCGATGGACGGCTCGACCGTCTGGCCGGGGCAACGCTCAAGGAACTGGCCGGCGTTTCCGGCATTGGTCTTGCCAAGGCGGCCCAGCTCAAGGCCAGTTTCGAGCTGGCCCGCCGCGCCCTGAAAGAGGAAATGACCCAGTGCGACATGCTCTCCTCGCCAGCCAGGGTCCGCGACTGGCTGCGCCTGCATCTGGCCGCCCGGCCTCAGGAAGTGTTCATGGCGCTGTGGCTGGATGCGCAAAACCGCCTCCTGAAAGCCGAGGAACTATTCGTCGGCACCCTGACCCAGACGGCCGTCTATCCCCGCGAAGTGGTCAAGGCGGCGCTCAACCAGAATGCCGCCGCCGTGATTCTCGCCCACAACCACCCCTCCGGGCTCGCCGAGCCGTCCGCCGCCGACGAACTCCTGACAAGCAATCTCAAGGACGCCCTCTCCATGATCGACGTCCAGCTACTCGACCACTTCATCGTCGCCGGCAACGCCCCGCCGCTTTCCTTCGCCGAGCGGGGGCTGTTGCAAAACAATGGAAAACCCAAAAACATTGGAAAACCCCTTGAAAGCATTGGGTAGTTTCGATTACACTTTCGGGCTTTCCTCTATCGAATTCTGGAGCACCAATCATGGCGCGAGTCTGCCAAGTCACGGGTAAAGCCCCGATGGTTGGGAACAAGGTTTCCCACGCCAACAACAAAACGAAGCGCCGCTTCCTGCCGAACCTGCAATATCGC
>CAZFHE010000019.1:0-4134 GCA_964518615.1 uncultured Dechloromonas sp.
CCGTTTGGGTTCCCTTCCCCCCCCCCCAACCCAAAAAGCCTCAGGCAACGAATGCGTTAAGGATTGAACCAAAACCGCTCTAGAAGTGTTCATGTTCACCCCCGCCAGCTTTGCCTGTTCCACCATCCAGTTCAGCGCCACGAATACCTCACCAGTCCGTCTCGAAGCGCTCGCCGGTTTTGGGGTGGATGTACCATCCCTTGCGCAGGACCTTGCCGTTGTAGATGAAGGCTTCCTGGAAATCTCCGCCGGGGAAGTGGTAGGTCGACCCGTCGGGCGCCAAGCCGTGCGTGCGCCATGAGAGTGCCAGATCCCAGCCGATGAGCGGCCCGTCGGGATGGATGCGGATTTTGAGGCGAAAGCCGCCGCCATTCTTGCGCCGCTCTTCGAGCAGTTCATCGGGGATGCGCGAGGCCACGGGAACGGTGTGGTCTGCAATGATGGTGCCGCCCAGCATTGCGCCGTTTCGGCCCTCGGCCCGGAACGAACTCTCCGGGTCTCGCCACTCCGCCCGCAAGAATTTCGGCACGCCAAAATCCGCCCCGTAGCTGCCCCGGAATCTGCCTCGGGGGGGGGTAAGGCTTGACTTCGCGAAAAACAGCCTGCCTTCTTCATCGAAGATGTTCAATCCACGAACGCGGAACAACGAATCGACCAGCAGTTGCCCACCTTCGAGCCCGCGGAACTTGCGTTTGAGCGCCTCGTCTTCCGGGCTCAAGGGAGGCTGCGGGGTTTGGGGGCGTCCGCCCTGGCAGCCGGGCAGCAGGGCGATGCCCAGCATCAGCAGGGCGCGGCGGCGCGCCGGAGAGAGAGGGAAGGAGTGTTCGAGTGTCATGGCGTGGCCTCTCATGGCGAGCATTGGGAAGATTCTTTGCTGAAGTAGCCGTTGGCGCAGAGCCAGCCCATGTAGGCCTGGATGTCGACCTCCCCGGTCTGGTTGCCGGTGAGCGTGTTCCAGGCGTCGTCGGGGTTGCCGGTTATGTCGCGGTCGAAGTATTTGATGTAATCGTGCGTTTCGGCCGTGGTCAGGCTTCGCAGGCCGGGACCGTAATCGCTGAAGCCCATCTCGCGCTGTGTGGCGCCGCTGACCGCGCCGCGCACCTGGCGGTCTTCGGCCTTCAGCGCGACCCAATCGGTACGCTCCGGGTCGCCGTACAAGCCTTTGCGCTCCACCGTCGGCGTCTTGCGTGGGTCGCCGATATTCAGGGCGTTGCTTTGGTCGTGGAGGATGGGGTTGGTTATGGAATCAATGGACGGCAGGTCAGAAGTATCCATTTTTACCCCTGCCTGCTTGGCCTGCTCCACCATCCAGTTCAGCGCCACGAAGGACAGCTCGTTCTCGCCCTCGGCATAGCCGCCGCCGATGTCGGCGTGCGCGCCGATGAAGCCCAACTCGATGCGAATCTGGCCGGGGGTCAGGCTGCCCGCGCCGATGGATTCCAGCGGGAAACCGCCCTGATGCAGGCTGTCGGGCAGCGGTCGGCGGGTGGAATCCCAGAAGGCGGCATTGAAGGGGTAGCCGAGCACGTCGTTGGCATAAGGCTGGCTGCGATACTCGTTGAGCGCCACGGCATGCGCCACGTAACTGAACTCCGCCGGGATCGCCAGGCGGTAGGGCGCGCCCGACGGCAAATCGGTACTCAGGACGGTGTCGAACAGCCCCATGAAGCGCATATTGACCATCTGGCAACGCGTGACTTCCTGCCCCGAGGTCTTGTCGATGGCGGTGTACAGGATATAGCGGACGCCATCGTAGACGGCGCTGGCCGCCACCAGCAGGTTGGCGAAGTCGCGCGCCTGCGCCGCGCCCCGGCTAAAGCCGATGATGTCGATGTCCATGACCTGATCGTCGTCCATGGCCTCGGCTTCGTCGATGAAGTAGAGCCACATGCGCTCGATGCGTTCGCGCCCGGTGAAATTGCCGCCGCGATCGGGGATCGGCCCCAGCCCGTTGGGCAGGATGTCCTGATAGGCTTCGCCCAGGTAGTTTTTGTTTCCGTCCTCGTAATGCTGCGTCCCTACGCCGGAAACGTAGTTCACCGGACCGTCATCGTAGAGCTGCATAAACCGATCCACATTGGTATTGGAGCCGCCCAGACGCGCCAGTTCGCGCAAATCGTTGGAGTTGTCCGTCCCATCGAACGCAAACAGGATAAGCCCATCGGGATCGACGAAGCCCAGCGGATTGAAAGCGACATAAGCATAGGGATTGGGTCCGTCCGGCGTGCCGAGCGGGTCCGGGGTGAGGTACTGGCCCTGCTCGGGATCGTAGTACCGCTGGCGGTTGTAGTGCAGGCCGGTTTCGGCATCGAAGACCTGGCCGGGCAGGCGCAGGGCGAGGGCGAAGCCGTCGCGGGCGTGAATGACGGCGGCGCCGAAGGGCGCGTAGCTGGCCCGCCACCGTACCTGGCCCTGGGCCCCGGTGACCAGTTCCGGCGCGCCCAGGTGATTGGCGTGCAGCCAGGCGATGCCGTCGAATCCGGCGAACCAGCTCTGCACGATGCGCCGCAGGTCGCCGCCGATGCGCACGAAAGCCCCTTGTTCGGCGGGGGCGAGCCCCGCGCTGTCCGGCGTGTCGATGACGGCCACGGGTAGATCGGCCAGAAAGACGTACTGGCGCAGGATGCGCCCCTGGGCGTCGAGTTCGGCCAGCGGCTGGCGGGCGTCGTCGTGGAGGGCGTAGCGGGTCGTCCCGTCGGCGAGGGTCTTGGCGTTGCGCAGGCCGCGGTGGTCGTAGCCGTAGCGGGCGATGGGCGCGCCGTTCTCGCGCACGGCCACGAGGCGGCCGCGCGCGTCCCAATCGTATTCGCGCTCACCCAGCCGTTCGGGCTGGCCGCTGGCGCTGTAGCGGGCGGGTTCGGCATCGATGCGCCGGTGGCTGCCGGGCTCGAAGACGCTGCGCCGGGTGCCGGCGCGGATTTCGGCCTGCGCGCCGATGCCCTGCTGGTCGAGCACGCGGCGCTGCGCGCGATCATAGGCGTAGCGCCAGACCGCCTCTTCGGCCAGGGCGCGATCTTGCGCCCCCTCTTGCGAGCGCCACTCTACCGTGGCGAGCAGGCGGCTCTCTCCATCGTAGGCGTGGCTGCGCCAAAGGGGCTCTGCGCCGTCCCGCGCGGCCTGCTGCCGGCTGTGCAGCAGATTGCCGCGGACGTCCCACAAATAGCGGTAGTCGCTCAGCGCCGAAGGGTCGTCCGGCAGACCCATCGCCCCCGGCCGCGCTGGCGTACCAGACGGCGCGCCGGAAGATGCCGGCGTTGCCGCCGGCGGCGTCCGCGCATGGACGGGCGCGATGCCGAGCAAGCGCTCGAGCGTCTCCTGCGGGCCGCGTCCGAGCGCCGGGGCGGCGTCCTGGCGGACCATGCGCGCCGGCTCGGCCTGGGGCCGCCGGTGCACGACGCGCGCGAGCGTGCCCTCGCGGCTGCGCTGGTACCGGGTCTGGATGCCGTTGCCGGCGGTGTAGCCGGAGAGCCCGACCAGATCGCGCTCGAAACCGCTGGCCAGGGTCTGCCCGCGTTCGAGCCAGCGCAGCCAGGGCGTGCGGACGGTGTCGCGCGTCAGGGCGACGACCTGCCCCTGCCCGTCGCGCTCGTAACGCAGCCGGCTGCCGTCGGGCAAGGTCGTGGCGATGAGCTGGCCGTCGCCGTCGTGCTCGTAGCGGGTGACGGCGGTCAACTCGCCTTCAGGGGTGTTGAGGGTGACGATGCGGGCGCTGCGGTAGCCGCGCGCGTCGTACTCGAAGCGTTCGCGCTGGGTGGGGTGGATGAGTTCGACCAGGCGATCGCCGTCGTAGCGCCATTCGGTGCGTTCATCGTCGCCCGTGCGGGCGTCGGTGATGATCTGACGCAGGATGCGGCCTTGCGGGTCGTAGTCGTAGCGGGCGTGGTGGCCGGCGGCATCGCGCATGGCGGCGAGGCGGCCGGCGGCGTCGAAGGCGCGATGCGTGGCGCCGCTGTCGGGACTCAGGGTGAGAACCCTGCGGCCAAAGTCGTCGCGCAGATCGAGCGGGACGGGGACGGCGCGCGGGCGAGCGGAGGCGGTACGCCCAGGGGGATTTTGCGGGCCGTCGTGGATGCGCTGTGTGCGTCCGGCGTTGTCGCGGAAGACGGCGAGGCGGCCGGCGGCATCGTATTCGTA
>CAZFHE010000020.1:0-2694 GCA_964518615.1 uncultured Dechloromonas sp.
CGTCCCTTGATGCTGACGTAACAGCCGTTGGTGCTGGTATCGACGAGGAAATAGCCGCCCTGCCGCCTTTCGATCCGCGCATGCTGGCGCGAGGCCTTGCGGTTGTCGATAATCAGTTCGTTGCCGTGATCGCGGCCCAGCGTCAGTACCGGCGACTTGCTATCGACCAGGAAAGCCTTGCCGTGGTAACGCAGGCACAAGCGCTCGGCAAGCAGCGGCGAGGATGAGGGGCCGAAGGTCGAAGGCGAGTAGCCGCCCATCTCGTGCGTTGTCCAGTGGATGCGGAACAGCGAGAGGTCGGCTCCATTTTCGGGGACGGTGCCTGGATCCGGCATCAGACGGGGGCTGATGGCGCTGTCTTCCGGCAATTCGGCGATCAGCGACGAACTGCACAGAATCTGGTCGCGGCGGGCGATGCCGGCAATGCGCGCCGCATTGGTGACGACTTCGCCGGAGAGCTTGTTGCCATCCTCGGTGACCAGCCCGGCATGCAGGCCGATGCGGATGGTCAGCTTCAACCCGGATATGGGCGGCAGATCGGCGATCCGCTGCTGCATGTCGATGGCCGAATGGCAGGCGTCTTCCGCCGTCTTGTATACCGCCAGCAATTCGTCGCCGACCACTTGCACCGTCCGTCCGCTATAGCCGTCGATGGAGCGATTCATGCGCTTCAGGCAGCGGTCGACGGCGTGCATCGCCTCGGTGTCTCCGAGGTGTTCGAACAGGGCGGCGCTACCGGATACATCGGTAAACATCACGATCATCTTGTGTTCAGTCGCGGACATCGTCGGTGTCTATCGGTGGTTGGGAACAGCGATTATAGGCCGAATGCTCTTGTCCCGGCACCCTCTCCCAATTGAAGGGAAACGGCCCCGGCCAGCGGGATCTCGGGGGCATCGAAGGCGATGTCGCCCTCTTCCACCGAGGTGTCAAGCGACAGTCCGACAAAGTCGAATAGCGCGTTGTCGGCGAGATGCGAGGGCACGACATTTTGCATGGCGGTCAATACCGATTCGGTCCGACCGGGGTAACGCCGGTCCCAGTCCTGCATCATTTCTCGGATTTTCTGGCGTTGCAGATTGTCCTGCGAGCCGCACAGATTGCAGGGAATGATAGGGAATTCCATGCCGCGGGCGAATTTGGCGATATCGGCTTCCGAACAGTAGGCCAGCGGCCGGATCACCACATGCGCACCGTCGTCGGTCACCAGCTTGGGCGGCATGGCTTTGAGCTTGCCGCCGAACAGCAGGTTCAGGAACAGCGTATGCACCATGTCGTCGCGGTGGTGGCCCAGCGCGATCTTGTTGGCCCCCAGTTCCTTGGCGGTGCGGTAGATGATGCCCCGGCGCAGGCGCGAGCACAGCGAGCAGGTGGTCTTGCCCGCCGGAATCTTTTCCTTGACCAATGAATAGGTATCGGCCTCGACAATGCGGAATTCGACGCCGACCGATTCGAAATAGCGCGGTAGAACGTCGGCTGGAAAACCCGGCTGTTTCTGGTCGAGATTCATCGCCACCAGACGAAAGCGGATCGGCGCGCGTTGCTGTAGCGCTTGCAGCATGGCCAGCAAGGTGTACGAGTCCTTGCCGCCGGAGCAGCAGACCAGCACCGTATCGCCCTCCTCGATCATGTTGTAGTCGCCGATGGCCTTTCCGGTACGGCTTTCGAGATATTTGCGAAGTTTTTGAAGATTATTCGAGACAGTCATGTGTTGGAACGCGGGCGCTGGAACAATGCCGACCGAAGTGTCAGCCAGAGGCGCTAGTTTACTGTGGCTTGCCGCCAGCCACGAGCTTTACATGACAAAAAAGCAGAACAATTTCACGCTGGCGCCGTTCGCCCAGTCTGAATATCTGCCCAAAGGCCGACCGGATTAACCCGATTCGCCCGGATGCCGCGTCTACCTCCATGCAAGCCCCGGCGGCGCTGAGCCATCTGCCCGCGCCGCGCCTTTCATCCCGACCTTCTGGAGGATTTCATGAATTCCACGCCTTACCGGCCCGGCATGGCCGCCCTCTGCCTGCTCGCCTTTCTCGCCGCTTTCCCCGCCCTGGCGGACGCTGCCACGCGGCGGGTGGAAATCGCCTTCGTCCTGGACACCACGGGGTCGATGGCCGGCCTGATCGACGGCGCCAAGCGAAAAATCTGGTCCATCGCCAACGCCATCGTCGATCACTACCCGGATGCGGAAATCCGCTTCGGCCTCGTCGGCTACCGGGATATCGGCGACGAATACGTCACCAGGGAATATCCGCTGACCACGGACATCCAGCACATCTACGCCAAGTTGCTGGCCTTCCGGGCCGACGGCGGCGGCGACACCCCGGAGTCGGTCAACGAGGCGCTGGACGTGGCCGTGACCCGGCTGGGCTGGAGCGATAAGAACCAGATCAAGGCCGACCGCATCTTGTTCCTGGTCGGCGACGCCCCACCCCACATGGATTACAAGCAGGATCGCAAATATCCCGAAATCATCGCGGAGGCCGTGCAAAAAGGCATCGTCGTCAATGCCGTGCAAGCGGGCAGCGACCCCGTCACCCGGCAATTCTGGCGAGAAATGGCCGCATTGGGCAGGGGCGAATACTTGGCCATTCCACAGGATGGAGGCCGGGTCGCGGTGATCGTCACGCCCTACGACGACGAGATACGCATCATCCAGCGCAAGCTCAACCTGACCCTCATCCCCTACGGTTC
>CAZFHE010000021.1:0-6398 GCA_964518615.1 uncultured Dechloromonas sp.
CGAAAGGAGACGATGTAGCGGAGCAGCCCGGCGCGGTCGATCGGCTGGCCGCGATAGCGGATCACCACCATGGCCCAGTCCGGCTGGCCGGTGACCAGGCAATTGGACTTGAGGAGATGCGAAACCAGGGTTTCCTCGACCGCCGGGCCATCTTGCACGGCGAGGAGTTGCGGGGCCGGCTGGGAAATATCACAGGCAATGTCGAGATCGTCGAGCAGCGCGCCCTCGGGGTAAGCGATGCGCGCCGCCGGCCGGCGGCCCAAGGGCGTCAGTTCGACGGCCACCGGCGCGCCGGCGGCGGCCGACAGGTCGGCCCTCAGCGTGGCGGCGACGGCGTCGGCATGGGCGAATGCCGTCTGATTCAGCGAATTGAGATAAAGCTTCAAGGATTTCGATTCGATCAGGTTCGGGCTGTCGGCCGGCACGCGCAGCGCGCCGACGGCGACCACCGGCTTGCCCTTCGGATTCAGCCAGGAGAGCTCGTAGGCATTCCACAGGTCTTCGCCAACGAAAGGCAGCGCCGCGCCCGAAAGGCCCAATTCGTCGCGTTTCAACTGGCGCGGGATCGGGTGGAGCAGGTCGGGCGCGTAGGTGGCGCGGTACTCGGTCGGCTTGCCGAGCGGGGAGAGAAGGCTGAGGTCGAGGCTGGGATCGGTCATGGGAGACATGGGCATACGGTTTTCAGAGTCAGTCCAGGCGAATGGCCGTGTCGAAATGCCAAGTCCGGCGGATTTCAATCACGTCATATTGGCGGGCCAGTATCGGCGAGAAAGGCGGGTAGGGGACGCTGTCCTGCACGATGCGCCGGATGGCTTCGTCGATTTCCGGCGCGCCGCTGGAAACGACCACGGTCACCGCTTCCACCGAGCCGTCGCTGCGGATGGCGACCGTCACCATCGGCGCGGTGTGCCGCCGCCCGGCAAGCTTACGCACCGTGTCGACCGGGGTATTGAGCTGGATTCTGCGCACCCAGCTCTCGGCATACAGCACGAGTTCGACATTGGGATCGCTACGCCCCCACAACCGGACCCGGCGCGCGGTGCTCAGCGACAAGGGCAGCGGCGGACGGGCGGCGGCGGCCTCGCGCTGCGCGGCTTCCTCATCGAGCTGGCGGCCCATGGCTCGCCGCCGCGCCAGCCGTCTTTCGTCTTCTTCTTTGGCTTCTTGAAGACGCGCCGCCTCGGCCCGCGCCGCGTCCTGTCGGGCGGATTCCTGGCGCTGGGCTTCCAGTTTCTCGGCGGCAATCCGTTCCGCTTCGCGGCGCTCGACCTCCTGGCGCGCCGCCTCGGCCCTTGCCGCGTCCTGTCGGGCGCTTTCCTGGCGCTGGGCTTCGAGCTTTTCGGCGGCCAGCCGTTCCGCTTCGCGGCGCTCGGCCTCCTGGCGCGCTGCCTCGGCTCTTGCCGCGTCCTGTCGGGCGCTTTCCTGGCGCTGGGCTTCCAGTTTCTCGGCGGCCAGCCGTTCCGCTTCGCGGCGCTCGGCCTCCTGGCGCGCCGCCTCGGCTCTTGCCGCGTCCTGTCGGGCGCTTTCCTGGCGTTGGGCTTCCAGTTTCTCGGCGGCCAATCGTTCCGCTTCGCGGCGCTCGGCCTCCTGGCGCGCTGCCTCGGCTCTTGCCGCGTCCTGTCGGGCGGCTTCCTGGCGCTTGGCTTCGAGCTTTTCGGCGGCCAGCCGTTCCGCCTCGCGGCGCTCGGCTTCCTGGCGCGCCGCCTCCCCCTGATCCGCCTTCATCGAGTCTGCCGGGTTCGTTTCATCGAGGGGGTCGCGCCTGTCCGGCTCGATCTGGCGCGGCTCGTCTTCCTCCTCATGCTGTGCTTCCGACGCGACGGATTCCTGAGGCGGCGTTTCCGTCCAAGCCGCCGTATCGGATTCCGGTTCCGGTGGGGGCGGCGGAACGACAAAACGCTTGTCGTCGGATTGTTCCAGGGCAATGACCGCCGTGTGGGGCATCGGGGCGGGCATCGCATAGATGGGCATTTCGGCCTGCGGCTCTGTTGGCGCGGCAATGGCGTCGGCGGGCGTAACCGTTTCCGCCTCGGATTCGGCCTCGGGTGGCGCGTCGGACGACTCGGGCGCGATGGGTATTTCGGCTTGGCGCAAGCGCGACGAGACGGCGCGGGATGGCGCTTTTGCCGGCCCGGCGGCCAGCGTTGCCTGGCTCGACGCTGGCGCAGGGGAGGGCATGAGCGCTGGCGCGCTTGCGGCATGGCGCGCCGGCTGGAGCACGGCGCGCAAACTGGGGGCTTCGACGATGCGCTGTTGCCAGGGTAGCGTGAGGCTCGGCAGCCCCAGCCCCTCGCCGCCGCCGAAGGCCAGACTCAATATCAGCGCGTGCAGCAGCAGCGAGAACAGGGTGGCAAGAAACAAGCGCCCACGCTGGCGTGGCATCGGCTCGGTTCTGGCGGGCGGGCGGCGGCTGGGCATGGGGAACAGGCCCGTGGAAGCCGGTTTCAGGCCGGCTTTCTCAAGAGGTCGACGCGCTGCGGCGGGTAGAAGGTGGCGCCGGCTGGCGTCAGATGGCTCTCGAAGCGCTGGCGGACCCGCTCGTAAAGTTCTGGCGACAGGCGGTGTTCGGTGTGGGTGACCTGGATCATCCTCGCGTCGAATTGCGCGAAATCGTCGAAATGGCTGCGCGTCAAGAAGAACAACTGGCGCTCCAGCGCCAGCAGGCCGCCATCCACGGCGCGGCGGACGGCGGCGAAGGCGGCTTCGCGCACCGTTTTCTCGTCGTAGAAGAGGCACATCAATTCGTTCAGATCGCCGGCATAAACCGGCTCGGAAATCCATGCAAGGCCGCCGGGGCGCAGCACGCGGGCAATCTCGCCAAGGGCCTGGTCCATCAGCGCGAGCGGCACGTGGTGCAGCGATTTGAACATCAGCACGATATCGACGCTGGCATCGGCAGCGGGAATGGCTTCGGCGCCGCCGTGGCAAAAATGCACATTGGGCAGGTCGGCGACCTTCAGGTTATGCGCATGCTGGATGGCGTCGACTTCCAGCGCCACGATGTCGCGGATCCGGCCGCTTTGCGCCAGGGTTCGCGTCTTGTCGGCCTTGCCGCAGCCGAGTTCGAGCACGCGAGCGCCATCCAGCGGCAGTTCGGCGAGCAGAAGCTGGATTTCGTTGACGACGGTGGCGCAGGTCGGGTCGGCGATGTGCATGGAGGCGCTCGGACGGGAAAAAATCGGATATTAACCGATGCCGATAGGTCTCCGGCAGCCAGCGGCCTTCAAGGGCAGGGCAATCGCATGAATAGCAAAGTCATCTCGCCCTTGGGGATTTGTGGGGAAAGGCCATCCCGTGTCTTTGCCTTTCTCAAGCGCTGCTTTCCGCGCCTGACGCGCGGGCGTACTTTGTTTCGCCAAAAGAAAGTAGCCAAAGGCGGGGTTCATCGCTGCCGCAGGCAAAAGGCGACCCCAGGCTACGCGGTCGGCTGCGCCGACTGCCCTCTCCGACTCGACGGGCCGGGCGGCTGGCTAATGAAAAGACGCCAGCCGACTTCCCCCGGCACGTCTGCGTTGCTCGGCGCTCCACATGGGGACCCGAAAAGCGTCGCAGTTTTACGGCCAAGGCTGAATCAGGCGTTCAGGCGATTTCAAGGCCGCGGCTTGCCGATTTTGGCGCGCTCAGCGCCGAAACGCTTCTTCCTGGCCTTGTTCTTCTTCCGGGTCGGTGAAGGGCAGGTTGGCGGCTTCGTCGAAATCCTTGCGCCGCTTGCCGCTGTAGGCCCACCAGGCGATGGCCAGAAAACAGACGAGGCCCGCGACGGTGATCAGGGAGCGCATATCGTTGATGTCCATGGGTTTCTTTCGGTCAGGCGTGATGGCCGGCTGTTTCCAGAGCGCCGGCCGGGAGGGGGTTGGAATTCGCCATGCTCGCCGCTCAGCCGCGACAAGTCTGCACTGGAATCAGAGGCGGGCTAATTCAGCGCAGCCGAGAGCTTACGCCGGAATTCGCGGACCAGATCGTCGTATTGCTCGCCGGCCAGGGCCTCGAAGAGTTGCAGTAGCGCTTTGCGGCCAGCGCCTTCATTGAAGAAGCGGTCGCGGCAGACGACTTCCAGCGCGGCTTCGAGCGCCTCGCGAAAGCGGCCAAGGGCGGCGTAGGCGCGCGAGAGTTCGAGGCGCGCGGCGTGGTCGTCGGGATGGGCGGCGAGTCTGGCTTCCAGCGGGGCCGCGTCGGCAGCGCCTTCGGCGAGCGCCAAGCGAGCGCGCAGGGTGGCGGCGCGGTCGGTTTCCTGACGGTATTCGGCGGCCAGGAGTTGCCGGGCTTCGTCATTGCGCTCAAGGCGCATCAAGAGTTCGATGGCGTCGAGACGGATGGCTTCGTTGTCGGGGGCTTCCCGGCTGGCTTCGACCAGGACGGCGAGCGCGGCCTCGAGCTGGCCTTCCTCGGCCAGGGCGGAGGCCTTGTCGCGCGGCGAGGCGGCGTCGGGGCCGGCGGGTAGCGCGATGCGGTCGATGAAGGCGCGCAACTGGCTTTCCGGCTGGGCGCCATTGAGTTCGTCGACCAGCCGGCCCTGGAACAACGCCTTGACCGAGGGAATGCTGCGCACGCCAAAATGCTGCGCGAGTTCTGGATTTTCGTCGGCGTTGACCTTGGCAAGCAGGAATCGCCCGGCATATTCCTCGGCCAGCTTTTCCAGAAGGGGCTTCAGAACCTTGCAGGGCTCGCACCACGGCGCCCAGAAATCGACCAGCACCGGCACGGTATTGGCCGGCAGCAGCACCTTGGTTTCAAATTCTTCGAGGGAAACGTCAAAGGCGTATGAGGACATGGAAATCTCGGCTAGGGGTTGAAGGTCGGACGCATTCTACCGCCCGCCCGGCCACTGCGGGAGGGTGCGTATGCGGTGCCTGGCCAGCCTCATGGGGCGGAGTCCGGGTTTGGGTATTCGTGGCTTTTCGGCTATGATTTCGCTTTCCCGCAGCCTGTCTTTACATGACCAAATTTGTTTTCGTTACGGGCGGTGTCGTGTCCTCTCTGGGCAAAGGCATCGCCGCCGCGTCGCTGGGGGCCATCCTGGAATCGCGCGGCATCAAGGTGACCCATCTCAAACTGGATCCCTATATCAACGTCGATCCCGGCACGATGAGCCCCTTCCAGCATGGGGAGGTGTTCGTGACCGAGGATGGCGCCGAAACCGACCTTGACCTGGGGCATTACGAGCGCTTCACCAGCGCCAGAATGACCAAGCGCAATAATTTCACCACCGGCCAGGTGTACGACGCGGTGCTGAAAAAGGAGCGGCGCGGCGAGTATCTCGGCAAGACGGTGCAGGTCATTCCGCACATCACCGACGAGATCAAGGGCAAGATCAAGGCCGGGGCCGAGGGGGCCGACGTGGCCATCGTCGAGGTCGGCGGCACGGTCGGCGACATCGAGTCGCTGCCTTTCCTGGAGGCCATTCGCCAGATGGGCATCGAGGAAGGCCGCAACAACGTCTGCTACCTGCATCTGACCTTGCTGCCCTATATTCCGACCGCTGGCGAGCTGAAAACCAAGCCGACCCAGCATTCGGTCAAGGAATTGCGCGAAATCGGCATCCAGCCGGATATCCTGCTGTGCCGCGCCGACCGCTCGATCCCGGTCGAGGAGCGGCGCAAGATCGCGCTGTTCTGCAACGTGATGCCGGAAGCCGTGATCGAGTGTCTGGACGCCGATTCCATCTACAAGATTCCGGGCGCGCTGCACGAGCAGATGCTCGACGAAATCGTCTGCCACAAGCTCAATATTCTCGCCAAGGCCGCCGACCTGTCGGTATGGGCGAAGCTGATCGAGGCCATGGAACACCCGAAAAATACGGTGCGCATCGCCTTCGTCGGCAAGTACGTCGATCTGACCGAGTCTTACAAATCGCTGATCGAGGCGATCAAGCACGCTGGCATCCACACCCGCTGCAAGGTCGATATCGAGTACATCGATTCCGAGAATATCGAGAAGGACGGTCCCGGCGTGCTCGAGCGCATGGACGCCATCCTGGTGCCGGGCGGCTTTGGCCGGCGCGGCACCGAGGGCAAGATCGCGGCGATTCGCTATGCCCGCGAACACAAAGTGCCCTATCTGGGCATTTGTCTGGGCATGCAGAGGGCCGTCGTCGAATTCGCCCGCCACGTGGCCGGCATGAAAGACGCCCATTCGACCGAGTTTGTCGCCAATACGCCCTATCCGGTCATCGGCCTGATTACCGAATGGCTGGATGCCTCCGGCAAGGTCGAGAACGGGGGGGCGGATTCCCACCCGGGGGCCACCATGCCCCCCCGCCCCGTGCCGCCCCGGCGCGCAGGCTGCCGTATCTGGGCATCTGCCTCGGCATGCAGATGGCCGTCGTCGAATTCGCCCGCCACGTGGCGGGCATGGAAGGCGCGCATTCGACCGAGTTCGCCGCCGCTACGCCGTATCCG
>CAZFHE010000022.1:0-7352 GCA_964518615.1 uncultured Dechloromonas sp.
TCCAGCGCCCGCAAGGCCGGGCCGAGATAGAGATCGTCGTCCATCTGATGATTTTAGCTTGTCTGGAGGTAAGAGGATCAAACAAACATCCTGAATGGATCGCGCTCAATGGCTGTTTCGGTTCTTTCGTGAGCGGGCCAAGACGAGCTGGTGGAACCGTGGCGTTTAAGCGTGTGGCCGACTTCGCATAATGTATATTATGTTAAGTCGTGTATTGGGGCGCAATGGGCAAAGTTCAAGCTGGCGCGGCGCAAACAGAACAGATAACGCGAGAAACGGCGGCCCATCAATCACCTTCTCGCTACCTGAGCACTCGACGGGACGCGATAGCGAGCGCAAGAAATGCAAGCTGTTCCGGCGGACATGACGTTTGCGCATCCGCCAGCGCTGCCGGTAGAGCGTCCGAGCCCTTATAATTAGCGGTTCTACTTTTTATACTGATTCGCCCGTGTCCGATCGCCTCGCCGTCTTGTCCCAATATCTGCTGCCCAAACAGGCGCTGACCGCGCTTGCCGGTAAATTTGCCGGCGCCGAGGCGGGTCGCCTGACGACCGGCGTCATCCGCTGGTTCGTCGGCCGCTATGGCGTCAATATGGCCGAGGCGGCCAATCCGGATATCGGGAGCTACAAGACTTTCAACGAGTTTTTCACCCGGCCGTTGCAAGAAAACGCCCGCCCATTCGCCGAGGCCGATTTTCTATGTCCTGTCGACGGGGCGATCAGCCAGTTCGGCGCTATCGAGCGCGACCAGATTTTTCAGGCCAAGGGCCACGGCTATTCGACCACCGCGCTCCTCGGCGGCGATCGCAAGCTGGCCGCGCAGTTCGAGAATGGCGGCTTCGCCACGCTCTACCTGAGTCCGCGCGACTATCACCGCATCCATATGCCCTGCGATGGCAAGCTGTTGCGCATGATTTACGTGCCCGGCGCGCTGTTCTCGGTGAACCCGGCCACGGCGCGCGGCGTGCCCGGCCTGTTTGCCCGTAACGAGCGCGTCGTCTGCGTTTTTGAGACGGCAAGCGGCCCCTTCGCGCTGACCCTGGTGGGGGCCACCATTGTCGGCAGCATGGCTACCGTCTGGCATGGCGTGATCAATCCGCCGCGCCCCGGCGTTGTCCGCGAATGGCGCTACGAGGAGCAGAACGTCATGCTCAGGCGGGGCGATGAGATGGGCCGCTTCCTGCTCGGTTCGACCGTCGTCATGCTGTTCCCGAAAAACGCGCTGGTCTTTAATCCGGCCTGGCAGCCGGCCGCCGCCATCCGCATGGGCGAAGCCATGGGGAATCGGCCCGCATAAGGCTGAGTCGCCCGGCGGCATCATGGCTGGACATGCCATCGGAACATCCTTGATACTGGCGCTTTCCCCAATCCGGAGACGCCCATGACCGCATCATTTACCGCCCTGCCCGGCCGGCCCGCGCTGGCCCGCCTGTTGCTGACCGCCCTCTTCCTGTTCCTTGCCGGTTTCGCAGCCGCCGAGGCGCCGCCGCAAAAGACCCAGGTTCCCGGCTATTACCGCCTGATGCTTGGCAATTTCGAGATTACCGCGCTCTACGATGGCGCCACCGAGCTCGATGAGAGCCTGCTGAAAAACATTTCCAAGCGCGACCGCCAGCGTCTCTTCGCCCGCCAGTTTTTGCAGGGGCCGAAAATACAGACGGCGGTCAATGCCTATCTGGTCAATACCGGCAGCCGGCTGATCCTGATCGACGCGGGCGCCGCCGGGCTGTTCGGCCCCAGCCTGGGCCGCGTGGTCGATAATCTGCGCTCGGCGGGCTATCAGCCCGAACAGGTGGATACCGTGCTGCTCACCCATCTGCACGGCGACCACGTCAATGGCCTGGTCGGCCCCGATGGCGGGCGCGTCTTTTCCAATGCCGAGGTCTGGTCGGCCCAGGCCGACAGCGATTTCTGGCTGAGCGAGGCTATCGCCGCCAAGGCCTCGGCCGATTCCCAGGTCTTTTTCAAGATGGCGCGCGATGCCGCCGCGCCCTATCTGGCCGCCGGCAAATGGAAGACCTTTTCCAGCGATCGGGAATTGCTGCCTGGCATCGCCAGCCTCGACACCCGCGGCCACACGCCCGGCCATGCCAGCTACCTGATCGCCAGCGGCGGCGAGCGCCTCCTGGTGCTCGGCGATCTGGTGCACAACCATGCCGTGCAATTCGCCCGTCCCGAAGTCTCCATCGAATTCGACAACGACCCGCTACAGGCGGTACATGCCCGCAAGCGCATCTTCGAGCGGGCGGCCAAGGAAAAGCTGATGATCGCCGGCATGCACCTCCCCTTCCCCGGCATCGGCCACGTTCGCAAGGAAAAACAGGCTTACGCCTGGGTGCCGGCCGAGTTCGCGCCGCTCAAGACGCCGTGATTACTGGAAAGCGCCCGGTGCGAGTCCGTGCCCCAAGCGCAGCGGGCGGCTGCCGATGGGATAGCTGAATTCCGCCGCCGGCAGTAGCTCGACGCCGCGCGCGCTGCCCGGCGGACGCACGCTGCCGCGCAGCGGCGACTGGCTGCTCAGGCGCAGCGGCGCGCCGCCAAGGGCAATGAGCTCGGCCCGTCCTGCGCGCAGATTGCCTTCGACCCGCCCTGTTGCCGGCGGGAAGAAATTGCCGTCGCCGACCAGGAGATTGTTGATTTGCCAGATCTCGATGCCCGTGGGGAATTTGTCGTTCCAGACGCGCAGAAAATCACCGGCGAAATGATCATTCACCAGCGTGTTATGCGCGAGGTACAAGGCATTGTCCGGCCAGCGCGGCCCCTCGGCGCCGTAGGCGATGATGGCCGGATTGTCGGTGCCGGCGCTCTGGCCGATGGCGTTGCCGATCGCGAAAACCAGGCCGCCGTTGGGAAATTCCAGCTCATACGACGCCTTGCCCTCCTTGCCATCGACCAGCATGTTGTATAGCACGTGGCTCTCGCGCGCCCGCGACTTGACCAGATGGCCGAGATAGCCGCCATGGAAACGGCTGCCGCGCAGCACGAACCGGCCGATGCCGCCAACATAGAGCAGATGATGCAGATCACCGGGATGGCGAGGCGCTTCGCCGAACTCGCTATCAATCACTTCCAGCGTCTGCTCGGGGGAATTGGCGGTCAGGATGCCCATTTCGTTATCGACGAAACGGCAATCGCGCACCGTCAGACGCCCCTTCTCGAAGCGGATGCCCGCGCCATTGAAATGCGGCACGCGCGCGCCCCGAAACTCGATATTCTTGATGACCACCTCGCCGCCGCGCACCACCCAGATGCCCTTGCCTTCGGCGTGCTTTCCGTCGCCCAGCATCACCGGCCGCTCGCCGCTGCCGCGAATGATCAGCCGATCCTGTGTCCACACCGCTGGCTGGCCGCGATAGATGCCCGGCCGGATTTCGATAATCTCGCCATCTCGCGCCAGACGCGCCGCCTCGCCAATGGTGGCGATGCGCTCCCCAGGGCCGACCACCATGGTCGCCGCGACGGCGGGCTCGGCCTTCCGTGCGGTTTCGGCTGGCGGCACGGCGCGCAACTGCCCGTCCGGGCCGCGCTGGATGTCGCCGCGGTAATCGGGCGATGGCGGCAGGCTCTCGGCCAATTGCGCCAATGCCGGCATCACGGCAAGGCTGGCAAGGACAAAGAGTAGCGCGCGCGCTCTCAAGCTTCGGGTCATGTCGTTCATTCGCCGGATGCGCTAGGTAAAGCGCAGACTGCCGGTACGTAGATGGCGCGTCAGCGCCTCGGCGCTCATCGGCCGGCCGTACAGGTAGCCCTGCAACACCTGGCAGCCGATGCCGGCCAGGAAAGCCTGTTGCTCCTGGGTTTCCACGCCCTCGGCCAGCACCTCCAGATGCAGGTTGCGGCCAAGCGCCACGATGGCGCGCAGGATGGCGGTATCGCTTTCGTCGCGCGGCAGATCGCGGACGAAAGCGCGGTCTATTTTTAGGCGGTCGAGCGGGAAGGTTTTCAAATAGGCCAGCGAGGAATAGCCGGTGCCAAAATCGTCGATGGCCGTGCGCACGCCCAGTTCGCGCAGGCCGCGCAATACCTCGACGGCGCCGCCGGAATCGGCAATCAGCGCGCCCTCGGTGATTTCGAGTTCGAGCAAATGGGCGGGCAGCCCGCTCTTGGCGAGCGCCTCGCTGATCATGGGCAGCAGGTCGCTCTGGCGAAACTGGCGGCCGGACAGGTTGACCGCCACCATCATCTCGCTGCCGAACTCGTCCTGCCAGGCGCGCGCCTGGCGGCAGGCCTCGCGCAACACCCATTCGCCGATGGGCACGATGAGCCCGGTTTCCTCGGCGACGGGAATAAACTGCACGGGCGAGACGCTGCCCAGTTGCGGGCTGAGCCAGCGCAGCAAGGCTTCGACGCCGAGCAGGCGGTTACTCAAGGCATCGACCTGCGGCTGGTAATGGAGCCTGAATTCGCCATTGGCCAGGGCTTGGCGCAACAAGCCTTCAAGCGCCAGCAGACGGACCCCCTGGACGCTCATCTCGGCCGAATAGAAGCGATATCCGGCCCGGCCCTCCTCCTTGGCGCGGTACATGGCCGACTCGGCATTGCGCTCGAGCATGGCCGTATCCTCGCCGTCGTTGGGAAAAACCGCGACGCCGATACTGACCGAAACATGCAATTGATGCTCGCCGACGAGCATGGGCGAGCGGAAGGCGGACAGCAATTTTTCGCAGACCGCGCCAACCCCCTGGACGGAGCCGATATCGTCGAGCAGCACGGCAAACAGATCGCCGCCCGGCCGGGCCACCGCGTCGTGGCGGCGCACCGTCTGGCGGATGCGATCGGCGCTCAACAGCAGCACTTCGTCGCCGACGGCATGATTGAGCGAATCGTTGATCAGCTTGAAACGGTCGAGGCCGATTTTGAGTATCGCGAAACGCCGCCGGCTGCCGCGCGCCTGCGCCGCGACCTGATCGATGACCGTCCGCCAGGCATCGCGCGACAACAGTCCGGTCAGCGGATCGAAAGTGCGCAGGTGTTCGAGCAATTCCTCGACCTTCTTGCGCTGGCTGAGATCGACGCTCATTGCGATGTAATTGCTGACCGCGCTGCCCGATTGATTGCGGACGGCGACGATGGACAACAGCGCCGGATAGATGTCGCCATTGCGCCGCCGGTTCCAGACCTCGCCCTCCCAATTGCCATCGCGCTCGATCTGCTGCCACATGGCGGCATAGAAATCGGCATCGTGGCGGCCGGATTTCAGTTCGCCGATAGGTCGGCCGATCAGCTCGTCGCGGGGATAAGCGCTGATGCGGCAGAAGGCCGGATTGACCTCGACGATGCGCAAGGCCGCATCGGTCACGACAATGGCCTCGACGCTGCTGTTGAACACCTTGTCGGCCAGATGCAGATCGGCCTCGGTTTCCTTGTTGCTGCGCAACATCTGGCGGATCAGGAGGCTGACCAGCAAGAAGGCGACGAGCGCCGACACGATGCTGAACACCAGCCAGCGGCGCGCTTCGCCCTCCATGTCGGCGGACTGATTGATGATGGCGACGACCTGTTCATCCGCAATCGCCTTCATGGCATCGAGGCGCTCTGAGGTCAAGCTGAACCAGCGCTCGGCGCTGGCCATGGGAATCGGCGGCTTGACGCCGCCCTGGCCAATGAGCGCGATCCCCTGGCGAATGACATCGAGTTCCCGAGCAATGCCGCCGGCTTCCAGGCTCTCTTGGCGCAAGCGCAAATCCTCGTGCGCCAGCAGGTAAAACTGATTCAGATACGTGGACTCGATGGCGCGCAGCCGGTGCCAATCCACGATCTGTGAGAAGTGCGCGACATCGCCCGAGGACAATAGCGCCGTGATCAGAGCGCGCTCCTGCCCGGCCGCTTCCTTGGCCCGCAATAGGGAAATCAGCGCGAGTTGCGGCGCCGCCATGCGGCCGCTCGAATCGACGCGACTCAATAACAGCGCCACCAGCGTGTCGATCCAGAGGCTATAGCGCTGCACCGCCGCATCGTGCGAAATGCGCCGCTGCTCGATCGCCGCGCGCAGATCATCGAGTCCCTCAAAGTTCAGCGCGACCGCCGGAGTAGCAGCCAGCGACCCGGCGTCCGGGCTATCGAGAAGCGCCTTGACCCGCTCCAGCGCGCCATCGCTATGGGCCAGCTGCTGCTCGCGCGTTTTGGCGAAGCGCTCGCCCTCCGAGGCCAGATAGCCGCTCGCGAGGCCGCGCTCGAGCTGCAACTGGTGCATCGCTTCGCTGATATCGGCGGTGGCCGCGGTCCAGCGGTGTACCGCTGTCGCATAGCGAAGCTCGCCATGACGATTCATCAGGTTGTATCCGGCGAATACGATCAGGGCAAGGAGAAAGGCAAGCAGCAGTAGCAAGGTGCGCTGCCCGAGCCCTCCCCTCCGCAGATCCCTGAGCGGAATCCCGCCATCCGCCGCCAAGGCGTCCGGCAATGCCGAAGAGAAAGAGAAAAGACCGCGCATGATGAAAGGGCTACTCTACCGGGGATGCGGCGTCAACATTTTGATGTTCAACAATTCGAGCGACATGTCAATATGGCAATATACCGATTTTGAATTACCACCGCCCGGGGAATGCCATGACCATCATCTGGAATACCACCCTCGAAACCGGACACCGGCAGATCGACTTGCAGCACCAGGAACTGGTGGAATTGATCAATGAACTCACCGTGGCCCTGGAAGTCGGTCGCGAGTTCGACGCGCTGGATGACATTCTGCCGCGCCTGAACAATTACGTGCTGTTTCACTTCGGCACCGAGGAAATGCTGATGACCGGGCTGCCGGCCGACAGCACGCATGTTCTCATCCACCGCCAGGCGCATGGCGATTTCACGGCCCGCATCAATGCCTTGCGGGCCGGCGCGGCTGCCGGCGAAAAACTGGAGGCCGCGCCGCTGGCCGATTTTTTGCGCAACTGGCTGGTCGAGCACATCATGCGCACCGATCGCGAACTGGTCACCCTGCTCGCCCCCCATCAGCCCTTGCCGCCGCACCGATAGCCTGAAAAGCTCGCCCAAACAAAAGCCCCCGCCGCTCAGTTGCCACTGAGCCGGCGGGGGCTTCGACTTTGAGAAAAGCCGCTTTCGGCCTTGGAGGGCCGAAGGCGCGGATTACATCTCGACGGTTTCGGCCACCTCGACAAAGGCCGGGATCTGGTCGAAATTCATGTAGCGATACACATCGGCGGCCTTGGCATTCACCGCCTGCACCTGTTCCTGGTACTCGGCCACCGTCGGCAGACGGCCGAGCAGCGCGGCGTACTGGGCGCTGGCGTCGGCCTTGAGCAGCTCGCCCTTGGCGATCCACGCTTCCATCGCCTGGATGTGGCGCTTCAGCGTGCGGGCAGGCGGCGTGAAAATTCGTCGGCGCTCAAAATACG
>CAZFHE010000023.1:0-8360 GCA_964518615.1 uncultured Dechloromonas sp.
CTGGCCGACCTGATGATGGTGGTCGGCAAAAAGGTCGAGGAACAGATCGCCCGCCTGGCGCAAAAGGCCCGCGCCGCCGGCATTCATCTGGTGCTGGCGACCCAGCGCCCGAGCGTGGATGTGATCACTGGCCTCATCAAGGCCAATATTCCGACCCGCCTCTCTTTCCAGGTATCGAGCAAAATCGACTCGCGCACCATTCTCGACCAGATGGGCGCCGAGGCGCTGCTCGGCCAGGGCGACATGCTCTACCTCGCGCCCGGCACCGGCTATCCGACGCGGGTGCATGGCGCTTTCGTCACCGACGACGAGGTGCATCGCGTGGTCGAATACCTGAAAACCACGGGCTCGCCCGAATATGTTGCCGATGTCCTGACCGGCGCGGGCGCTGACGATGACGAAGAGGGCGGCGAAGGCGAGGGCGGCGGCGATGCCGAAAATGATCCGCTCTACGATCAGGCGGTGGACATCGTGCTGAAAAATCGCCGCGCCTCGATTTCGCTCGTGCAGCGCCATTTGCGCATTGGCTACAACCGCTCGGCGCGGCTGATCGAAGCGATGGAAAAAGCCGGGCTGGTCTCGGCCATGGATGGCCGGGGCGGTCGCGAAGTGCTGGCGCGCAGGGAGCCGGAATGAAAAATCTGATATCCGCTGGCGCGGCGCTTTTGCTCGCCCCGCTGCTCGCCCTATTGCCGCTCGTCGCCGAAGCCGGCGCAGTCGAGCGCCTGCACCGCTTTCTGGCCAATACCAAGACGCTGAAAGCCGAATTCGCGCAGATCGTGCTCTCTCAGGGCGGGCGTAAGCCGCAGCAGTCCTCCGGCCTGGTCAGCATCGCCCGGCCGGACAAGCTGCGCTGGGAAATCCTCAAACCCTACCCGCAACTGGTGGTCGGCGATGGCGAGAAAGTCTGGATTTACGACAGCGAATTGCAGCAGGTCACGGTGCGCCAAGTCGGCCAGGCCATCGGCGGCTCGCCGGCCGCCTTGCTTTCCGGCGGTAGCGAATTGGAACGCAATTTCACCCTGAGCGACGCCGGCGAAAAGGATGGCCTCTCCTGGGTCGAGGCCGTGCCCAAGGCGGGCGACAGCGGTTTCGAGTCGGTGCGCATCGGCTTTGCCGGAGACGATCTCAAAGCCATGGAATTGCGCGACAGTTTCGGACAGACGACGCTGATCCGTTTCTCCGCCCTGGTGCGCAATCCGGCGCTGCCGGCTTCGACCTTCCGCTTTGCGCCGCCGACCGGCGTCGATGTGATCGGCGAATAACAGGCGCTATCGCGCTATTCGTCCGCGCCCTTTCCGTCCACGCCCATCCGCTCCCGAATCGCCTCGGCCAGTTGAAATACCGACATGGCGTAGAAGCTGGAACGGTTGTAGCGGGTGATCACGTAGAAATTTTCGAAGCCTAGCCAGTATTCGGTTGCCTTGCCCGGCGAGACGAGATCGACCAGCGCCGCCAGCGCTCGCGGATCGGCCGCGCTAACGACGCCCTCGGCTTGCAATTGGGCTACCGGCAGGCTGGGGCGTATGCCGGCCTCGATCCAGGCCGGGTTCGGCTGGCCGGAAAGGCGCGCTGGCACGGCGATGGGCTGGCCGGGCTGCCAGCCGTGCTGTTCGAGAAAGCGGGCGACGCTGCCGATGGCGTCCTCGACGCTGCCCATTAAATCGACGCGCCCGTCGCCATCGAAGTCGATGCCGAAGCGCCGCTGGCTGCCCGGCATGAATTGCGGAATGCCGATGGCGCCAGCGAAGGAGCCCTTGACCGCCAGGGGATCGAGTTGATTTTCACGGGCCAGCAACAGAAATTGCTCAAGCTCGGTACGGAAAAATTCGGCCCGCCGCGGGTAATGAAAGGCCAGCGTGGAGAGCGCCTCCAGCACGCCGAAGCCGCCGGTGTTGCGGCCATACTCGGTTTCGACCCCGATGATGGCGACAATGATTTCCTCGGGCACGCCGTAGAACACGCGGGCGCGGACCAGGGGGGTCAGGTGTTCCCGCCAGAAACGCACGCCGTTGTCGATGCGCCGCTCGTTGATGAAACGCGGGCGGTAACGTTCCCAGGCGCGTTGCTGCGGCGAGGCGGGCGGCGCGATCAATTGCAGTACGCGCGGATTGGGGCGGATTTGCGCGAACTGGCCGAGCAGTTCGGCGTGCTCGAACTGGTGGCGCTGTTCGAGATCGCGCGCGAATTCGATGACCGCCGGATTGTCGGCAAAGGCGGGCGGCGCATCGGCGCCGGCGTGGGCGGATAGCCCGGCGCACAGCAGGGCGGCAACAAAAAGCTTCAAGACAATCTCCGTCAGGGCAGGCGCAAGATGGCGGCGCGCAGTGTTTTCAGATCGCCGCCGGGCAAGCCGTAGCGGGCCAGCAGATAGGCCTCGACGACCTCGGCGACCGGCTGGGCGAGTTCGGGCCGTTCGGCCTCGATACGGGCGGCCAGGGCGAGCGGGGTTTCATGGGGCGCGCAGTGTACTTGCCTTCGGGCCAGGTAGCGCAAGACTTTCTGCCACAAGCGCGCCGCCGGATCGCGCCGTGGCCGGTGGGTGAGCGCCCAGGCGAGGCTGGCCGCCAGCAGCAGGAAGGCGGCAATGCCCAGCGCAATGGCAAGCTCGCGCCAGTCGGCGTCGGGCAGGCCCAGGCGGGCCATCAGCTTCTTCTGGCGTTCGCGGTCGAAACCGAGCACCTGCTGGTTCCAGGCGTTGTTGACCGCCTCCCAGCGGTAGCGCAGGCTCAGCAGCCAGTCGGCGCGCACCTGCAACAGCGCCGGCAGCGGTTCGCCAGCGGGCAGGGCGTTGGTGATGCCGATGTCGATGCGGGTCGGCGACACGGCGGCGGTCGGGTCGACGCGGACCCAGCCGCGACCGGCCAGCCAGACCTCGGTCCAGGCATGGGCGTCCGACTGGCGGACGACCAGGTAACCGTCGACCGGATTGAGCTCGCCGCCCTGGTAGCCGGTCACGACGCGGGCCGGCACGCCCCCCGCGCGCATCAACACGACAAAGGCGGCGGCAAAGTGCTCGCAAAAGCCGCGCCGGGTCGTGAAGAGAAAGTCGTCGACGCCATTTTCGCCAAGCAGCGGCGGTCGCAGGGTGTAGTAAAACTCGCGGGCGAAGAGATCGAGCGCCTTGTCGATCAGCGCTTGCGGCGAGTCATTCTCGGCCCGCCAGCCCAGGGCCAGCTCAATGGTGTGCGGATTGCCGGGCGGCAGCGCCAGATTGCGTTGCCGCACGGGTTCGAGCTCATCGGCATTGAAGCGGTAGTCGAGAACCGAGCTGAAATGGTGGCGCTGGCGGCTGGTGACGGGCTGATGGGCGACGGCGGTCAGCGCGCCGGAAAGGGCGCTTCCAGCCGGCAAGGCGCTGGGCGCATCCAGCGCCAGCAGCCAGCGCTGGCTGTGCGCTTCCAGCGTGGTTTGGTAATCGAGCGCCTGGCCCAGCAAGGCGAGCCGGGGGCGGGGCGTGAATCCGGGGTAAGGCCGCCAGATCCGGCCATCGAAGGCTTCGAGCACCGGGCCGCGCCAGTACAGCTTGTCGCGCGGCGGCAAGGGGCCGTTGAACAACACGCGAAAGGCGATTTCCCCGCTTTGGGCGAGGTTCGCGATATTGCCCGGGGCCATGGTTTCCGACAGGCCGGTGCGTCCGGCGTGCGCATCCTGCGGCAGGCCCCACAGCGGTCCGGGAATGCGCGGAAACAAGAGAAAGAGCGCCAGCATGAAGGGCAGGGATTGGAGGAGGAGCAGGCCGGCGTGGCGCAGCGTGCCGCGCGTCGTGGCGGCGCCCCCGCCGTGCACGCGAATCAGGGTCGCGGTGACCAGCCACAGCGCGGTCAAGAGCCACAGGCCCGTGGGGATGCTTTGCGAGTAGAAATAATGGGTCAGCAGCAAAAAGTAGCCGAGGATCACCACCACGATGGCGTCGCGCCGGCTTTTGAGTTCGAGGAGCTTCAAGGCCATCAGCATGACCAGTAGCGCGACGCCCGCATCGCGCCCGAACAGGGTGTGGAATTCGGCGAGAATCGCCGCGCAGCCGGCGGCGACCAGCAGCACCAGCAGCCAGCGCCCGGGCAGGCGGCGGTCTTGCCGCCACAGCCAGCCGCCCCAGGCGAAGGTCAGCGCGACACAGAGGCTCAGCCACGGCGGCTGATGGAGGACATGCGGAGCGACGGTGGCGAGCGCGGCGAGAAAGAGCCAGGGCGTGGCCTGGTGGTCGAGGGCTTCGTGGGCTTGCGTACTCATGGGGCCAGTGCCAGCGCTTCGAGGCAGCGGCGGCGGTGTTGCTCGCCGGAGGCGGCGGGAATGTCGATGCCGGGCAGGCGCAAGGCGTAGCTTGCGCCCAGCGCCTCGGCCGCCAGCACCCAGCCGGTGAGGAGCGACAAGCGGGTTTCGGGAGGCAGGGCGGGATCGGTCAGATCCCAGTCCAGCCGCAGCTCGACTTGTGCGCCGCCAGCGAATTGCTTGACCAAGAGCGGCCGGGACGGATCGCGGGCATTCGCCTTCCAGGCCACGTGGCGCGGCGAGTCGGCGGGCTGGCGCAGGCGGAAACCGGCGAAATCCTCCTCCCCGCCCTCGCTGCCATGTTCGCCGCCGCCCAGGGTCGGCGAGGCCGGCGGCAAGGGCGAAACCAGCGGCGCGGGATAGACCAGGCAGCGCATTTCCGGCTGCAAATAACTCCAGGCTAGATAGAGGCCAAGCGGATAGCGCGTCCACAGCCGCACCCTCGGCAAGTTCAGCCAGCCGCGCCGCCCGGCAGGCAGGGGCAGGGTGAGGACCAGGGTTTCGCCGCCGCCGATATCGGCGCGGATCGCGCCCGCGCCAGGCGCGGCTTCGAGTTCCAGTCCCAGGCGCGGATGGTCGCGCTCATTGCGAAGACGCAGCGGGAAGTGCGCGATTTCTCCGGCGAACACCGGCTCGGCGCGCCCGGGCGCGACGACGAGGCCATGCAGATTGCGAAAGGTGTGCACCATGCCGTTCAGGCCCAGGCCGGCAAGCAGGAAAACCAGGGCGTGCCCCAGCGCCAGGGTGTAATTGATGGCGCCGATCAGCATCACCATCAGGGCGATGGCAAACAGCAGGCCGGCCCGGGTCGGCAGGATGAAAACGCGCCGCTGGCCGAGCCGGGTCGGGGCCGTGCCGTCGCTTTGCCAGCGGAACAGGCGTTGCCTAAGGGCGGCGAAGAGGGCCACGGCTCAAGGAATGGGGACGTTGCGGATCAGCGCGGCGATATCCTCCGCCGAGGCATGGCCGCTGCCCTGAAGCGAGCGCAGGCGATGACGGGCCACCGCCGGCAGCACCGCCTGCACATCGTCGGGCAACGCCATGTCGCGTCCTGAGAGCCAGGCCCAGGCGCGGGCGGCGGCCAACAGGCCCAGGCCCGCGCGCGGCGAGAGGCCGTGCTGGAAGGCCGGCATCTGCCGGCTGGCTTCGATCAGCGCGAGGACGTAATCAATCAGCGGCTCGGCGGCATGCACGGCGGCGACCTTGCGTTGCAGGCCGGGCAGGGCGCTGGCATCCAGGAGCGGCGCCAATTGATCGAGGCGCTGGCGCTGACCGCCGGCGGCCAGCAGGCGGCGCTCGGCGGCCTGATCCGGATAGCCGATTTCAAGGCGCATCAGGAAGCGGTCGAGTTGCGATTCCGGCAGCGGAAAGGTGCCGATCTGATGCGCCGGATTTTGCGTGGCGATTACGAAAAAAGGCTGGGGCAAGCAGCGGGTTTCGCCCTCGGCGGTGACCTGGCCTTCCTCCATGGCTTCGAGCAGCGCGCTCTGGGTTTTTGGCGTGGCCCGGTTGATTTCGTCGGCCAGCAGGAGTTGCGAGAAGATGGGGCCGGGCAGAAAGCGGAATTCGCCGCGCTCGGGATCGAAGATCGAGACGCCGGTAATGTCGGCCGGCAAAAGATCGCTGGTGAATTGAATGCGCGAGAAGCGCAGCCCCAGGAGTCGGGCCAGGGTCTGGGCCAGGGTCGTCTTGCCAAGACCGGGCAGATCCTCGATCAAGAGGTGTCCGCCGGCCAGGAGGCAGGCCACGGCCAGGCGGATTTCCGTCGATTTGCCGAGAATGATCTCGTCGGCGCGGGCAAGAACGGGGGTCAGAGGGCCGGGGCGGCCGGAGAGCGCAGGGGTTGGCATGGAGATTTCTTTTATGACTATGGGGCGAATTCTAAGGCTTGAAGCACGGCGGCGAATCGGACGATAATATGTATTTTACGTGCGCCGCCTTTTGCGCCGGATTGCAGAGAGAAAGATCACAGTGACTACCACGGCTTTCATCACCCATCGCGACTGCCTGTTGCACGACATGGGCTCGCATCACCCGGAGTGTCCGCAACGTCTCACCGCCATCCAGGATCACCTGATCGCCCAAGGCATCGACGCTTTCTTTGTTTACCACGAAGCGCCGCTGGCCACCTTCGAGCAACTGCTGCGCGTTCATCCGGCCTCCCATCTGGAGCGCGTCAAACGCACCTCGCCGCAACATGGCATTGCTCATCTCGATCCGGATACGGCGATGAATCCCCATACCTGGCAGGCGGCCCTGCGCGCCGCCGGCGCGGGTTGTCTGGCCGTCGATCTGGTGATGAGCGGGCAGTGCGAAAACGCCTTCTGCGCTGTCCGCCCGCCAGGCCATCATGCCGAGAAGACCAATGCGATGGGCTTTTGTTTTTTCAACAACATCTCGGTCGCCGCCCAGCATGCGCTGAAGGCGCATGGCCTGGAGCGCGTCGCCATCATTGATTTCGACGTCCATCACGGCAATGGCACCGACGATTGCTGCTCTGGCGATGAGCGCATCCTGATGTGCGGCATCTTTCAGCATCCCTTCTATCCCTATTCTGGCGCTGATCATCCGGCCGCCAACATGTGCAACGTGCCGCTCGCCTCGGGCGCTGGCGCGGAGGAATTCCGCGACGCGGTGTTGCAGGTGTGGACGCCGCGTCTCAGAGAATTCAAGCCGCAGATGATTTTCATCTCGGCCGGGTTCGACGCTCACTATGAAGATGACATGGGCGGCCTCAAGCTGGTCGAAAAGGATTTCGCCTGGTGTACCGGGCACCTGAAGAAACTGGCCGCCGAGATGTGCGACAAGCGTCTGGTTTCGATGCTCGAAGGCGGCTATGTGATGACATCGCTAGCCCGCAGCGTCGGCGCCCATCTGCGGTCGCTGGCCGATCTCTGAGTTCTGGCTGTTGTTGGGAAAGAGGGCGGCGTGGGTTAGAATCCGCCCCTCTTTCTCCTGTTTCCAACGTTTACCCGGATAAATCCATGGCGTTGATTGTTCAAAAGTACGGCGGCACCTCGGTCGGCAACCCCGAGCGCATCAAAAACGTCGCCAAGCGCGTGGCCAGATTCCACGCCCAGGGCCACCAGGTCGTGGTGGTCGTCTCCGCGATGAGCGGCGAAACCAACAAGCTGATCGCGCTGGCCAAGGAAATTTCGGCCAATCCCGATCCGCGTGAACTGGATCAGGTCTGCGCCACCGGCGAGCAGGTCACCATCGGCCTCCTGTCGATGGCCCTGAAGGAAATCGGCGTCCCGGCCCGCAGCTACACCGGCGGCCAAGTCAAGGTGCTGACCGACAGCGTCTTCACCAAGGCCCGCATCCTCTCCATCGACGAAGGCAACATGCGCCGCGACCTCGGCGCCGGCATGGTCGTCGTCGTCGCCGGCTTCCAGGGCGTCGATGCCGAGGGCAACATCACCACGCTGGGCCGCGGCGGCTCCGACACCTCGGCCGTCGCCCTGGCGGCCGCGCTGAAGGCCGACGAATGCCAGATCTACACCGATGTCGACGGCGTCTACACCACCGACCCGCGCATCGTCCCGGAAGCCCGGAAACTCGACACCATCACCTTCGAGGAAATGCTGGAAATGGCCAGCCTCGGCTCCAAGGTGCTGCAAATCCGCTCGGTCGAATTCGCCGGCAAATACAAGGTCAAACTGCGCGTGCTCTCCAGCTTCCAGGACGAAGGGGAAGGCACGCTGATCACCGTTGAGGAAGAAAAGAACATGGAACAACCGATCATCTCCGGCATCGCCTTCAACCGCGACGAAGCCAAGCTGACGATACTCGGCGTCCCCGACACCCCCGGCATCGCCTACCAGATCCTGGGCGCCATCGCCGAAGCCAACATCGACGTCGACATGATTATCCAGAACGTCGGCCACGACGGCTGCGCGGATTTCTCCTTCACCGTCAATCGCGGCGACTTCGCCAAGGCCAGGGACATCCTGCAAACCGTCAAGACCCGGCTGGGCGCCGGAGAAGTCACCGGCGACAACAAGATCTGCAAGGTTTCCGCCGTCGGCGTCGGCATGCGCTCGCATCCGGGCGTCGCCTCCAGGATGTTCAAGGCGCTGGCCGACGAA
>CAZFHE010000024.1:0-1636 GCA_964518615.1 uncultured Dechloromonas sp.
CGGCTGCGCGGTGTTGGCCGCATGGCTGGCAGCGCTGGCGCTGAGGCCGCTGGCGGCGAGATGGCTGGCAAATGCGACCGGCTTTTCGCCGGCTTCCGTCTCTACGGCAATATTTGCCGCCTGGAGGCTCGGGGCGGCAGCCGCGTCCTTGCCATTGCCCATCAGTTTTTCCAACACGCCGCCCAACGCGCCGCCCGTTTCCCGGGGATTGGCCTTGACGGCGAGCGGCTCCGGCATCACTTGGGCGCTGCCGCCATTTCTGAGCTGCGGGCTATCGCCGACGGCCGTGGGGGCAATGCTTCCCGGCGACATCTCGGCGCTGGCCGGGTGGCCGAACAGCGAGGCCAGCAACGAGGCATCGAGGTTATTCTCGATCGCGGGTTTGTCCTCGGCGGCGGGTAGGTCCTTGAGTTGCCTTGCGATACTGCCGCCAAGTTCGCTGAGCATGCCTGTCTGGCCGAGCAATTCGCCGCTCAGCAAGGCCGCGAATCCGCCGCTGGCGCCGGGATCCGCCCCGCCGCCGGCCGGGGCGATGCCGGGCAGCGGGTTGCCGGGCAGAGCGGAAATGACGGTGATGCCCATGATGACTCCTTGATCGGCATTGGTTTGCCTCAAAGAAAGCAATGAGCGTGCCTGGATTGGTTCGGGGCTTCTCCCGCGCTCACTCGTCCTTGGTCTGGGCCGTGCTGAATTTGCGGGTGCTGAATTCGTCGAGGAGTTTTTGTTCCTGACGCCCCTCGCGGTAGCGCTCGCGGGCATCGTGGCGTTGCGACAGGGTGTCGATGGCTTTCAGCCGGGTATTCTGCTTTCGCCAGTGTTCCTGACCGGCCTTGGTGCTCTGCTCGGAATTGCCGACGACGATGCTCTGCTGGCTGATGGCCTCGTCGATGCGGGCGAGGAAATCCTGATAATTGCGCAAAATCTGCCGGGTGAGCCCGTCGGCGCTGGCCTCGCGCAGGCGCTGGGCGTATTCGTCGCGGTATTGCTCCAGCATCTGCAGGCGATTACGCTGATTCTGCTCGGCGGCAATCAACTGGCCGAGCCGGCGAGTGGCCTCGTCGGCTCGGGTTTGCATGAGTTCGAGTAGCGGTTGCAGCGTGAAAGGCTGGGCCATTGCAAAATCAGATCAGTGCGAGAAGGGCGTTGAGGCTGGAGGAGAAGTCCGCCCGTTCAGACAGCGGCTGTTGCAGAAAGTGCTCCATTTTTGGATAGCTGGCAACGGCCTGGTCAAGGACGGGGTCGGATCCCGCCACGTAAGCGCCGACTGAAATCAGGTCGCGCGAGCGCTGGTAGCGGGCGAACAAGACCTTGAACTTGCGTATCTGGTTCAGATGAGCCTCGTCGATCAGGTTGACCATGGCCCGGCTGATGGACTGCTCGATGTCGATGGCCGGGTAATGGCCGGCATCGGCCAGCGCGCGCGTGAGGACGATATGGCCGTCCAGGATGGCGCGCGCCGAATCGGCGATCGGATCCTGCTGGTCGTCGCCTTCGGCCAGCACGGTGTAGAAGGCGGTGATCGAGCCGCCGCCTTCCGGGCCGTTGCCGGCGCGCTCGACCAGGGCCGGCAGGCGGGCGAAAACCGATGGCGGGTAGCCGCGCGTTGCCGGCGGCTCGCCGATGGCCAGCGCGATTT
>CAZFHE010000025.1:0-2668 GCA_964518615.1 uncultured Dechloromonas sp.
ACGGTGGCCAATATGCGCTTCGTGAAGCCCATCGACGCCGACCTGATTGTCGAACTGGCCGGGAACCATTCGCTCTTGGTCAGCATCGAAGAAAATGCCGTGATCGGCGGCGCGGGCTCCGAAATCGATCGTCTGCAGGCCGAACGCGGCATCTGCGTTCCGGCGCTGCGCCTCGGCCTGCCCGACCGCTTCATCGACCACGGCGACAAAGGCCACGTGCTGGCCGAACTCGGCCTGGACAAGGATGGCATCGTGCGCGCCGTACGTCAGCGCAAAGCCTAAATAACCCGACAATCATTTTTCCCGAACAGAGCCCGATGAACAGCCAGAGCCTCGCCATTCCCGACGTCCAGAGTTCCGCCGACACCCGCCACATCGCCATCAACAAGGTGGGCATCAAGTCGATCCGCCACCCGATCCGGGTCCGCGACCAATCCGCCGGCGTCCAGCACACCATCGCGGTATTCAACATGTACGTCGGCCTGCCGCACAATTTCAAGGGCACTCACATGTCCCGCTTCGTGGAAATTCTGAACAGCCATGAACGCGAAATCTCGGTCGAAAATTTCCCGGGCATGCTGCGCGACATGCTGGTCAAGCTCGAAGCCGAAACCGGCCATATCGAGATGAATTTCCCCTATTTCATCAACAAGACGGCCCCGGTTTCCGGCGTGCAAAGCCTGATGGATTACGACGTGACCTTCATCGGCGACATCGGCCACGGCCAGATCAGCACCTCGGTGCGCGTCGTCGTGCCGGTGACCAGCCTCTGCCCCTGCTCCAAAAAAATCGCCGAACGCGGCGCCCACAACCAGCGCTCCCACGTCACCGTGACCGCCCGCACCAATGATTTCGTGTGGATCGAGGAGTTGGTCGAACTGGTCGAGCAGGAGGCCTCCTGCGAACTATTCGGCCTCTTGAAGCGCCCGGACGAGAAATACGTCACCGAGCGCGCCTACGACAATCCGAAATTTGTCGAGGACATGGTCCGCGACGTCGCCGCCCGGCTCAATGCCGAACCCCGCATCGACGCCTACGTGGTCGAATCGGAAAATTTCGAATCCATCCACGACCACTCGGCCTACGCCTTGATCGAGAAGGACAAGACGCTCGCCTGACATCACGGGCTATATCAAGAAAGCGCCTCGATACCCTTGCGCCGGATGACGTTCAGCAGGGCAAGGGCTGGCCCCTTGGCCTGCGTAGCGCCGCGCTCAAGCTGTGACACGTAGCCGGCGGTCATGTTCAGGTAACGAGCCAGGGCAGCCTGGCTCAGGTGCGCTCGCTCCCGCACGGCCCTCACTTCTGCCGGCGTCATGGGTTCAGCCGTGGGCAAAACATCCGCTCCAAGGTGGCGAGCCGTAATCTTCTGATAAGTCGCTTCATCCATGATTCCGAGGCGGCGCTGTGCACCAGCCATTTCCGCAATCTCGCGGGAAAGGCGACCGGGCTTTTTTATCATGGTCATGATTGAATCTCCTGCAAATATCCGTCGTCCAGGGCTTGCGCGATAATTTCGTCCGACGCCGCAAGCCAAGCCGCACCGATGGTTCTGAGGTCGTGCAATTGATCGTCCTCGATATTGTCCTGAGCGCTCTTGGAAAACCCATACAGGAACACCGCGCGCCCAGCCGCCCGATAAGCGACAATCATCCGAAACCCGCCAGACCGGCCCTGGCCGGCTCGCGCCAGTCGCTGCTTGATAAGACCGCCGCCAAGATCGCCATCAATGATGCCGCGCTCGGCCCGCTCGATTGCCTCCCGCAAACTGGCATTGGCGATACGTTCGCGCCGGGCGAAGCGTCCAACGCCCTTGGTCTTGAAAATACGCACACAGCCTCCTATAGCAGGAAAAACTATAGCACAGTGACACATATAGGGCCAGGCGAAGCCTCATCCGCGCAGAGGCGAGATACGGCCATTTCAGCCGATGGCGGCAAGGGATACCAAAAACAAAAACGGGGCGCCGAAGCGCCCCGTTTGCATTTCCGGTATGCGAAAACCGATTACGCAGCGGCGGTTTTCTTGGCCGGCAGCTTTTCCTTGATGCGGGCGGACTTGCCGGAACGCTCGCGCAGGTAGTAGAGCTTGGCGCGGCGCACGTCGCCGCGGCGCTTGACCTCGATCGAGGCAACCAGCGGGGAATAGGTCTGGAAGGTCCGCTCGACGCCCTCGCCGGAGGAAATCTTGCGCACGGTGAAGCCCGAGTTCAGGCCACGGTTGCGCTTGGCGATGACGACGCCTTCGTAGGCCTGCAAACGCTCGCGGGTGCCTTCCTTGACCTTCACCTGGACGACGACGGTGTCGCCCGGGGCGAATTCGGGAATGGTCTTGCCCAGGCGGGCGATTTCTTCTTGTTCCAACTGTTGAATCAGGTTCATGTGAGATCCTTTTTATCAAACATCATTTACTCACCGCATTGCTCCGCGACGGATATTTCCGCGAGGAGTTGCGTTTCCTCCGCAGTCAGACTGCGTTGCGCCAGCAAATCCGGCCGGCGCTTCCGGGTCCGCGCCAGCGACTCCTTGAGCCGCCAGCGACGAATTCTTTGATGATCGCCCGAGAGCAGCACGTCCGGCGTCGCCTGGCCTTCATAGACCTCGGGCCGGGTGTAGTGCGGACAATCGAGCAGACCACCGACAAACGAATCTTCCACCGCCGAAGCGGC
>CAZFHE010000026.1:0-1887 GCA_964518615.1 uncultured Dechloromonas sp.
CGCTGACGGGGTCGACAACCTCGACATCGCCCCACCATCCCGCCTGCTGGAGCAGTTGCTGGTAATCCCTGATCCAGTCCCGGCGCGACAGATCGCCAGCCACGCTACGGCTGATGCCATCGTGAAACGCCTGCAACAGATCGAGCCGGGCCAGGCGCGAGATGGTGAAATGACGGCTGTGCTCCTCAAGCCACAAATCCTGCCAGCTATACGTCACGGCAGCCTGCGCGCGTCCGCGCATCCAAGCCATCGCATCCGCCGGCGGCAGGCGGAACAGCGTGGCGAACTCGGCCGCCGTCAGGCCATTGTTATCGGCCATCGACCTGCTCGCCGCCCAGGTTGCCGGCCAGACGCGCCGTATAGACCAGACGGGTCAGCGCCTCGATCAGCGGACCGTCATCCATCTGCGCCAGCACGCCGGGCAAGCGCGCCAGCAATTCTCCCGCCGTCAGACCTTCTGCCGCCGCCTGTTCAATCAGCGCGCGCAGCGGTTCAGCCAGCGGGTCAACCACCTCGCGCCACTGCGCCAGCTCGGCGGCAACGATCTGGTCAATGGCGTCGCCCGGCATGGGCGCATCGCTCTCGGCAAACGATGCATTGCCATCATCCCGTCCTTCATCCGCTGGCGGGGGAGGCGCTTGAGGCGCCGCCGTGTCCGCCGGCAAATTCCAATGCTCCCCATACTTGGCGCGCACGCCATCCAGCGACATCTTGAACCCAAGGCTCTGCACATTGACGTCGGTCTCGCTCGCGATCTTCAAGTCTTCGTCCGCCTTGATCACGCGATAGACCTGACACGGCGCAAGACCGTTGTACTCACAAATCCACTTCAACAGCGTCCGGTTGAGCGTCTCGGAGAGCAGGTCGCTGTCGGCCTGGCTCAACTCGATCCTCACCTGCTCGCGCTCGATGCTGGCCGCTGCCACCGCGCCCCATGCCTTGCCGCGCGGCGACTGGCCAAGCAGCACCTCGGCGATCCAGTCATCCATGTATTCGACCAGCGCCTGCTGCGTCGTCACATTGCCGCTGACCTTGGCTTCCAGGAGCGAAATATCCATCCCCTGTGGCGTCATGACCACGCCGTCGTCGCTCATGGCGCGCAGCGCCTCGAACAGCGTGCTCTTCTGCTTCGGGTTAGCGTCGCTGGGATACTTGCCATGCGGCGTCGGGCTGCCGAAGCGGTCATTCAGCTTGTTCCAGCTCACGATCCCTTTACGCTTGAAGAACACCGGCCAGTACAACTGCAAGCCAAGCCCGGTTCCGTAGGGGTTATCGTCATCCGGATTGACCCGATGCACCACGAACTTACGCTCGGGCAAGGCCACGCCGCGAATCATGTCTTCTCTCACCAGCATGCGAAGCTCGGGCGGCGACTCGGGGTCGTTTTGCTGATAGACGAATCGGCGCTGCCGGTGCGCAATCAGGCGATCTGGCACAACCAGGCCATCTCTCACCGTCCAGATAATCTCGGCCGGCACGAAGCCATAGAGCAGCGCATCCATCAATTCCAGACAGGCGGCGTCGAAATTCATCCGCGCGAGAATCTTGGTAAGGATTTGGGCATCCTTCTGGCCGCGCTCATCCACCGGCCCCACCTGCCATGGCCGGCCGATCACCGCCAGCTTGCGCTTTTGCAGCCCAGCAAAGACTTTGCCGTCGCGGCGCAGGTCGCGGTAGATGTCGTAGGCGGCGCTGCCGCCATCGCCGCGTTCAACCAGCAATGGGTCATTGGTCCGCAAGACGCCGAGGTAATGCGTCTCGAAAGGATCGAGCAGCCGGTTGGCAACCTCGACATCGAGGATAGGCGGCTGTTTCCGATTGTTTTTTCTAGCCATAAATGAACCCGCTGGGGTCGGCGACCGGCCAGGCCGGGCCGGTGCCCATGTA
>CAZFHE010000027.1:0-1929 GCA_964518615.1 uncultured Dechloromonas sp.
CCCCAAGGCGGGCGCAAGCATCCCAATCAGGATTTCGTCCAGGTCGACACCACCAATATCCTGTTCATTTGCGGCGGCGCTTTCGCCGGTCTGGAAAAAATCATCCAGAACCGCTCCGAGAAGGGCGGCATCGGCTTCGGCGCGGAAGTCAAAAGCAAGGACGACAAAAAAACCGTCGGCCAGATCCTGCTCGGCGCCGAGCCGGAAGATTTGATCAAATTCGGCCTGATTCCCGAACTGATCGGCCGCCTGCCGGTGGTCGCCACCTTGCAGGAACTCGAAGAACCCGCGCTGGTGCAAATCCTGACCGAGCCGAAGAACGCGCTGATCAAGCAGTATCAGAAGCTCTTCAGCATGGAGGATGTCGAACTGGAAATCCGTCCCGCCGCCCTCTCGGCCATCGCCAAGAAGGCCCTGGAACGCAAGACCGGCGCCCGCGGCCTGCGCTCCATCCTCGAACAAACCCTGCTCGACACCATGTACGAACTTCCCGGCATGGAAAATGTCGAAAAGGTCGTCATCGACGAGAACATGGTGACCGGCGACACGCCCCCCCTGCTGATTTACGCCGATCAGCCCAAAGTTTCCGGCGCCAACTGAGCCGGGCTTGAATCGCGGTTCCCCGCCCCCATCTAGGGGGCCAATACCTATATTTCGAAGGCTTTGTCAAGCCGAACCCCAACACCCTTCCAGAAACCATTGAACTGCCGCTGCTGCCCTTGCGCGATGTCGTCGTTTTTCCGCACATGGTCATCCCGCTGTTCGTCGGCCGCCCCAAGTCGATCAAGGCGCTGGAAATGGCCATGGAAACCGGCAAGCACATCCTGCTGGTGGCCCAGAAATCCGCCGCCAAGGATGAACCGGAGCCGGAAGACCTGTACCGCATCGCTTGCATGGCCAACATCCTGCAGATGCTCAAGCTGCCCGACGGCACCGTCAAGGTGCTGGTCGAAGGCACGCAGCGCGCCCGCATTGATGCCATCGACGTGCACGCCGCCGTGTTCATGGCCACTGCCGTGCCGCTACCGCAAAGCGCCGCCGAGGACCACGAGATCGAAGCCATGCGCCGCGCCGTGGTCGCTCAGTTCGACCAGTTCGTCAAGCTGAACAAGAAGATTCCGCCCGAGGTGCTTTCCTCCATCGCCGGCATCGAAAATGCCGGCCGCCTGGCCGACACCATCGCCGCCCACCTGCCCTTGAAGCTTGAGCAAAAGCAGGAAGTGCTGGAAATGCAAAGCGTTCGCGAGCGCATTGATCGCCTGCTCTCTCAGCTCGAATCGGAAATCGACATTCTCCAGGTCGAAAAGCGCATTCGCGGCCGGGTCAAGCGCCAGATGGAAAAAAGCCAGCGCGAGTATTACCTGAACGAACAGGTCAAGGCGATCCAGAAAGAACTCGGCGAGGGCGAGGACGGGGCCGATCTCGAAGAGCTGGACAAAAAAATCAAGGCCGCCGGCATGAGCAAGGAGGGCCTGACCAAGGCCCAGGGCGAGTTGAAGAAACTGCGCCTGATGTCGCCGATGTCGGCGGAAGCCACGGTCGTGCGCAATTTCATCGAAACCCTGACCAATCTGCCCTGGCGCAAGAAAACGCGCATCAGCAAGGATTTGCGCGAAGCCGGGAAAATTCTCGACGCCGATCACTTCGGCCTTGAAAAGGTCAAGGAACGCATTCTCGAATATCTCGCCGTGCAGCAGCGCGTCGATAAGGTCAAAGCGCCCATCCTGTGCCTGGTCGGCCCCCCGGGCGTCGGCAAGACCTCGCTCGGCCAGTCCATCGCCAAGGCCACCAATCGCAAATTCGTGCGCATGGCCCTGGGCGGCATCCGCGACGAAGCCGAAATTCGCGGCCACCGCCGCACCTACATCGGCTCCATGCCGGGCAAGATTCTCAATAGCCTTACCAAGGTCGGCGTGCGCAATCCGCTCT
>CAZFHE010000028.1:0-8360 GCA_964518615.1 uncultured Dechloromonas sp.
GGCGCGAGTCTGCCAAGTCACGGGTAAAGCCCCGATGGTTGGGAACAAGGTTTCCCACGCCAACAACAAAACGAAGCGCCGCTTCCTGCCGAACCTGCAATATCGCCGCTTCTGGGTCGAAAGCGAAAACCGCTTCGTGCGCCTGCGCGTTTCCAACGCCGGTCTGCGCGTGATCGACAAGAACGGCATCGACACCGTGCTCGCCGACCTGCGCGCCCGTGGCGAAATCTGATTAAGGAAGGATAAAGAAAATGGCTAAAGGCGGTCGCGAAAAAATCAAGCTGGAATCCACCGCGGGTACCGGTCACTTCTACACCACCTCCAAGAACAAGCGCACGACGCCCGAGAAGCTGGAGATGATGAAGTACGACCCGAAAGCCCGTAAGCAGGTCGCTTACAAGGACGTCAAGCTGAAATAATTCAGCTTCTCCAGCTTTCGACGAACCCGCCTTTTTGGCGGGTTTTGTTTTTTGCGCCCTCCCATTTCAGGGAGCGCGGCGCAGCGGCAGCGCAACGTAGGCAACAATGCCGAGGAAAATCAGCAGCGACCAGTTGGCCATCGACAGGCCGAGGAAAGACCACTCGGCGCTGCTGCAAAAGCCGGTGGCCAGAAAGAGCGACGGGACGCGCATGCCGAGCCAGTCGACCAGGCGCTCGATCAGATTCGGGTCGGTAAAGCTGCATTCCGGAAACAGCCCGGGGAATTGCTGCATCCAGGTCTGGTAGGCGGCAACCCCGGCGCCGAGCAGCGCCGTCGCGCCTATCGTGGCGAGCCACAAGGGCCGCGCCGCCGGCAACAGAAAGCCGCCCAGGGCCAGCGCGCCGACCACCATATAAAGCAGACGCTGGAAGACGCACAGCGGACAGGGGGAAAGCCGGAGCATTCCCTGCAAGGCCAAACTGAAGGCGAGCAGGCCGAAACAGCCGAGCGCCAGGGTGGCGAACCAGGCGCGAAGCGGGATGCGGGAAGAAATCATGGCGAGCGCGAGGAGAGGCGAATCGGAATGGGGCTTCATTCTACGGCATTGCCGACCGCGCCGCGCTGGCTGGACCGCCCGCCTCCGGCTGGTTAAGATGTGCGGATGAACACCCGCATCCTTCTCGTCGAAGACGACGCCCGGCTGGCCGAACTGACCGCCGAATACCTGGCCAAGAACGATTTCGACGTCGCCATCGAGTCGCGCGGCGACAGCGCCGAGGCTCGCATCCTGGCCGAACAGCCCGATGTCGTGATCCTCGATGTGATGTTGCCCGGCAAGGACGGTTTTGAAGTCTGCCGCGCGGTGCGCCAGTCGTATCGCGGCGTGATCCTGATGCTGACCGCCCGGGACGAGGATTTCGACCAGATTCTCGGCCTTGAGATGGGCGCGGACGATTACATCGCCAAGCCGGTCCAGCCGCGCGTCCTGCTGGCCCGCATCAAGGCGCTGCTGCGCCGCCTGCCGGTGGCTGGCGACAGCGGCGGCGGCGATGCCGAATCGCTGGTTTTCGGCCAGTTTCGCATCAGCCAGGCGACGCGCACCGCGAGCCTGGCCGATGCCAGCATCGACCTGACCACGGCCGAGTTCGACCTGCTCTGGCTGCTCGCGAACCATGCCGGCAATGTGCTGTCGCGCGACGATTTGTTGCAGGAATTGCGCGGCATCGGCTTTGACGGTCTGGATCGTTCGATCGACGCCCGCATTTCGCGCCTGCGCAAAAAACTCAACGACGATCCGGAAAATCCGACGCGGATCAAGACCGTGCGCGGCAAGGGCTACCTGTTCAGCAAACATGACTGGAACTGAACCCGGCGCGACAAGCGCCCGGGAACAAAGCCAGGGCCTTGCCCGCTCGCTGTTCCGCGTCTCGCTGCCCCGCTGGCGCGGCGGGCGCTATAGCCTCTCCAAGCTTTTTTTCAACTTTTACCTGCTGGCGATGGGTTCCTTCGTCGCCATCGCCTTTACCGCCGATTTCGTGATCTCGAAGGCGCAGCGCGGCATTACCGACGACTACGCCCGCCGCTTCATGCGCGGCACCATCACGCTGATCGAGGATGAATTGTTCCGCTACCCGCGCCATGCCTGGCCGCGCAAAATCGAGGAACTCGACCAGAAATTCGCCTACCGTCTGAACATCGTCGAGCGCATTAGCCTGGACACGGTCTTGAAGCCCCCGCAAGTGATCAAGCTCGATGCCGGGGACATCGCCATCGACCATGATAGCGACATCATGTATCACCGCCTGGGCAATACCAGCAAGGTCCTGGTTGTCGGGCCGCTGGCCGTCAATCGCAATCCCGAGCAAACCGACCGCCTGCCGCTCGAAGCCCGCCTGAGTCTCTTGACCTGGAGCCTGACCGGCCTGATTTTCGGCATCGCCCTGTGGTTCTGGGTGCGCCCGGTCTGGCGCGACCTCGAAGCCATACGCCAGACCACCCGCGATCTCGGCGACGGCAAATTCGATGCCCGCTCGCCGCCGGCGCGCAGCCCCTTGTTTTCTCCGCTGGCCGAAACCATGAACAGCATGGCCGAAAGAGTCCAGCAACTCATCGCGACCCACCGCGAATTGTCCTGCGGCATCTCGCACGAATTGCGCACGCCCATCGCGCGCATGCGCTTCGCGCTGGAAATGCTGGCCGAAACCGATCAACGGGACGAGCGCGAGCGCCTATGGACCATGATGGAAGACGATCTCGACGAACTCGACCATCTGATCGACACCAGCCTGACCTACGCCCGCTTCGAGCGCGAAGCGCCGGCCCCCCATTTTTCCAGCGTCCGCTTCGCCGACTGGCTGGTCGAGCAGGTCGAATCCGTGCGCCTGCTCGGACGCCAGCTCGATGTCGAGGTCGACGTCGGCCGCCTGCCGCCTCAGCTCAATGTCGATCTCGACCGCAAGGCCATGCCCTACGCCCTGCGCAATCTCTTGCGCAATGCCTTCAAATATGCCAACCAGAAAATCCGGGTCAGCGCCGAACTCGACGGCGAGCATATCCGGATACGGGTCGATGATGACGGCGCCGGCATCCCGCCGGAAGAGCGGGAACACATCTTCTCGGCCTTCACCCGCCTCGATCGCTCGCGCGACCGCGCCACCGGCGGCTACGGCCTCGGCTTGGCCATCGTCCGCCGGGTCCTCGAACTGCACGGCGGCGCCGCCACCGCCGACGACGCCCCGCTGGGCGGCGCGCGCTTTACGCTCTCCTGGAAAGCCCACCAGTAGGCGCGCCCTTGTTACAAAGCGTCATCAAGCATCAATACCCGTTACGCCGGCAAAACGCAGGGGCAACAGACCCGTGCGAGGCGCTTTCCTAAAATGCAGGTTTCAATAAAAATTTCATCCAGAGACAGAAATTGATCGACATGAATACCAAGGACTTCCTCGACACCGCCCGTCTCTACCTGCTCGGCCTGATGCCGCCGCATCAACAACCCGCACTGGCCGCCATTCCCCTGCCCCGAAAATCCTGATGTCGCGGGCCGACCCTCTGCCCGTCAGCGAAAGCATCGGCGTATTCGTCGGCGTCGCCGGCATCGACTGGCTGACCGATGGCCATGCCGAACCCCTGAAAGCGCTGCTGGCCGGCCTCTTCGCGGGCATCCTCATCATGGCCGCCCGCCAGTGGAAAAAGAAACGGCAAAAAAACTAACAGCCTTCTTGCGAAACCCAGGCCTTCGATAGTTCCCGTTCGATACCCCCCTCCCCCATGGCGGATTGCCCGGCCAAAGCCAATCCCTGGCGCCTTTATCGTTGAATCCTCGCATCCTGCATAGTAGGATGGTTCCGCCCGGCTCATCCTGAGCCGCGCCGCAATAGTAAAAATACCGCCAGACGCAGCATGCCAGAGAGGGGAAGAAACTTGCACCCTGCGACAACCCGAGTCAGGCTTGGCGTATCGCCCGCCCCGGCGCGGCGCGGCATGGCGCGATGAACACTGCATCCGATATCGCGCCGGCCGCGCCGCTTCCCGACTGCGCCGACGGGCAGCGCATCCTGGTTGTCGACGACGAGGCCCGCCTGCGCAGCGCCTGCCGCGAATGGCTGGCCGCTCCCGGGCGCTTTGTCGAAGCCTGCGCCAGCGGCCGCGAGGCCCTCTCCCGCCTCGAACAGCGCGATATCGACGTGCTCGTCCTCGATCTCTGCCTGCCCGACATCGGCGGCCTGGTGATCATGGACTGGCTGACGCGCAAGCGTATCGCCACCTCGGTCATCGTGTTCAGCGCGTCCGATTCCATCGACTCGGCGATACTGGCCCAGCGCCACGGCGCTTTCGAATTTATCCGCAAACAGGGCAATCCGGCCGACTTGATCGAGAGCGTCGAGCGCGCCCTGCACCAGCGCCGAGCGGCGCAGGAAAGCGCGCTGAGGACGGCGCGCCTGAAACAGTCGGAGCGCCTGCACCGCTTTCTCGTCGAGCAATCGCCGGACCTGATTTACACGCTCGATGGCGAGGGCCGCTTCATTTTCGTCAATAAGCGCGTCGAATCGCTGCTGGGCTTTACCCGCGAGGAATTGCTCGGCCAGCACTATTCCGTGATCGTCCATGAGGACGATGTCGAGCAGGCTCGCTTCGCTTTCGGCGAGCGGCGGGTCGGCGAGCGCGCCACCAGCAATTTCGAAATCCGCCTTCGCAACAAGCAGCATGCCGCGCGCAATATCGACCACCAGCCCGTGGTCGTCATTCTCAGTTCGCAAGGCATCTACGCCACCGACCGGAACGGCGCCAAGACGCATTTCATCGGCACTTCCGGCTTCGCCCGCGATATCAGCGAACGCAAGCGGGTTGAGGAAAGCATCGCCTTCCAGGCTTTCCACGACCGGCTCACCGGACTGCCCAACCGCACCCTTTTCCTCGACCGGCTGGAACTCTCGGTCACCCAGGCCGAGCGGCGCGGCCAGCGTCTGGGGGTGATGTTTCTCGATATCGACCGCTTCAAGCTGATCAACGACACCTACGGCCATCCGGAAGGCGATCGCCTGCTCCAGGAATTCGCAACCCGCATCCGCCATTGCCTGCGCTCCGGCGACACGCTGGCGCGCCAGGGGGGCGATGAATTCACCATCCTCTTGCCCGACATCGCCAGCGTCGACGACGTGGCGGTCATCGCCCGCAAGATGCTGGCCGAACTGAAACACCCTTTCTCCATCGCCGGGCGAGAATTCATCGCCACGGTCAGCATCGGCATCGCCGTCTACCCGGAGGACGGCAAGACCCCCGACGAACTGATCCATAACGCCGATATCGCCATGTATCAGACCAAGGCGCAAGGCAAGAATGGTTTTCTCAAATACCGTCCGGCGATGAATATCCGGCACGTCGAGCGCATTTCCCTGGAAGGCGATCTGCGCGAGGCGATCAAGGCGGGCGACCAATTTACGCTCTATTTCCAGCCCCAGATCGACCTGGGTCAGCAGCGGATCATCGGCCTCGAAGCGCTGATCCGCTGGCAACACCCGACGCTGGGGCTGATTCTGCCCGATGCTTTCATTCCGCTCGCCGAGGAAACCGAGCTGATCGTCGCACTCAGCAACTGGACGCTCGACGCCGCCTGCCGCCAGATGGCCGAATTGCGCCGCCTCGGCCACGGCGAACTGCGCATGAGCGTGAACCTGTCGGCGCGCGAATTCGAGCGCGGCGACCTGCTCGAACGTATCGCCGGCCCCTTGCAACAGCACGAGGCGCCGGCCGGGATGCTGGAAATCGAGATGACCGAAAAGCTCTTGATGAAAGACGCCGAAAGCATCATCGCCATCGTCCGGCAATTGCGCCGAAATGGCGTTGGCATCACGATCGACGATTTCGGCACCCGCTATTCCTCGCTCAACTACCTGCGCCGCTTTTCGGTCAGCGCCATCAAGATCGACCAGAGCTTTGTCCGCGACATCGGCATCGGCTACAGTTCCGACGCCATCGTCCAGGCCATCGTCGGCATCGCCCGAAGCTTCAACCTGCGCGTGCTGGCCGAAGGCGTCGAGAACGAAACCCAGCGCGACATCCTGCTGGGTCTGGGCTGCGAGGAAATGCAGGGCAATCTGTTTTGCCGCCCGCTGACCGCGGGGCAACTGGCCGACTATCTGGCGCGCGGCCTGTGAGTTAAAGCCGTCTCAATCGGCCGCGCTCGTCAAAGAAGCCGAATCGCGCAGGATGCGCACATCGCGCCGCGGAAGCGGAATCTCTACGCCGTGGGCCTTGAAGGCCCGCCAGACGGCGAAATTGATATCGGACACCACATTGCCCTTGCCCGCCTCGGGATCGGCAATCCAGAAGCCCAGTTCTAGGTTGATGCCATTGTCGGCGAATTGGCTCAAGCTCACCTTCGGCGGCGGCTTGGCCAGCACCCGGGGATGCGCGCTGGCGGCCTCCAGCATCAAGGGGATGACCTGATCGAGATCGCTGTCGTAGGCCACGCAAATGCTCGTCGCCAGGCGCAACTGGCGATCGGAATAGGTCTGGTTCTGCACCGTGCTGCCGATCAGCGTCTCATTGGGGACGATGAACTCGGCGCCGCTCGGGTGCTTCAGCACCGTGTAGCGCGTGGTGATCTGGCGCACCTCGCCGGTATCGGCGCCGACCTGGATGATGTTGCCAATGTGGATCGAGCGGTCGAGCAAAATGATGAAGCCGGCCACATAGTTGCTGGCGATTTTTTGCAGGCCGAAACCGAGGCCGACGCCCAGCGCGCCGGTAAACACCGATAGCGCGGTCATGTCGATGCCAACCAGCGACAGGCTGACCATGATCGCCAAGAGGGTCAGCGCGGCCTTGGCCAGACGGACGCCGGCGATGCGCAGGCTGGTATCGAGATGGGCCACGCGCATCAGATGGCGTTCGATCACCCCGGCAATCCAGAGCGCGACGACGAGAGTCAGAAAAACCGTGACGATGCCGTGCAGGATCATCCACAGATTGATGGACTGCGTGCCGGCGGAAAAGCGCACCCCCTCCAGAGCGTCGATCACGTAGGGCGCAAGGCCGGTGATATAGAGCGCAAGCCACCCCCAGACCAGGGTGGCGATAATGCGCTCCCAGGCGGTCAGCCAGACGGCCTTGGGAAAAGAGTGGCGCAGCACGAAGACGACGGCGCGCACCAGGGCCAGCGAGGTCAGCAAGGGCAGCGCGAGCTTGAGCAGATTGAGCTTGATGAAGGGCGTCAATAGCGGCAAGGCCAGAGCAACCAGCAAGAGGCCGGATAGCGGAAAAGCCAGGCGCGCGCTGGCTTCGCCAAAGCGGCCGGTATTTTCGGCCTGCCGCCTTTGCCACCAGCGGGCAAACAGCAGGGCAAAACCCAGGCAGACGGCCAGAGCGGCCAGTTGCCAGATGAAATCCGGCCCCTGAACATCGGCCCAGAGGTTGTGCAAGAGGCTCAGGGCCGGTTCGCTGTTTTGGCTCATGAGCGGCGCTCCAGCACGGCGGCGAAAAAGCCGTCGGTTTGATGATGGTGGGGCAGAAGACGCAGCATGCCGTTCATCTCGCCGGGAAGCGCGATGCCATGGCGGGCCAGCGCGCTGGCGGCCGGGATCAGGGTGAAATCGGGATGCGCGGCGAGGAAGGCGTCGACGACGGCCTCGTTCTCCTCCCCCAGCAAGCTGCACGTGGCATAGACCACGCGCCCGCCGGGGCGGAGCAGTTTGGCCGCGGCGGCCAGAATGGCCGCCTGCTTCCCGGCGAGCTCGGCCACCGAGGCTTCGCTTTGCCGCCATTTCAGGTCGGGATTGCGGCGCAAGGTGCCCAGGCCCGAACAGGGGGCATCGACCAGCACGCGATCGGCCTTGCCGGCCAGACGTTTGATCCGGGTATCGCGCTCATGCTCGATGCGCACCGGATGGATATTGGACAAGCCGGAACGAGCCAGACGCGGCTTCAGCTTGGAAAGCCGCTTGGCGGAAACATCGAAGGCGTAGAGGCGGCCGGTATTACGCATCAAGGCCCCGAGCAGCAAGGTCTTGCCGCCCGCGCCCGCGCAAAAATCGACAACCATCTCGCCGCGCCGGGGATCGAGCAGATAGCCCAGCAACTGGCTGCCCTCGTCCTGCACCTCGATCGCGCCTTCGACAAACAAGGGATGATTGACCAGCGCCGGCTTGCCGCGCAGACGAATGCAAAGGGGCGACAAAGGGCCCGGCTCGGCGGCGATGCCGTCGGCGGCAAAACGGGCCAGCGCCGCGTCGCGATCCATTTTCAGGCTATTGACCCGCAGATCGAGCGGCGCGCTCTGATTCAGCGCGGCTGACAGCCTAGCCAGCTCATCTTCGCCGAATTGCCCAAGCAGGCGGGCATGGAGCCAGTCCGGCAAATCGCAGCGCACGGCCGGCGCCATCTCGCTCTCGTCCATGTGGATTGCCGCCGCCAGCCACTCCTCCTCCCCCGCCTTGAGCCC
>CAZFHE010000029.1:0-3070 GCA_964518615.1 uncultured Dechloromonas sp.
CCGGCGAACTGCTGTATTGGCAGGGCAACGACGGCGGCGGCGGCGTCGAGCATTTCATCCAGCAACTGCTACACTTGAGCCAACGCATAACCCCACACGCATTGCGAGCTTGATGTATACCCCCGCCGGGCAGCCCGACAGGGAGCAGTTGGTGCAGCGCTTCGTGCCGCTGGTGAAGCGTATCGCCTATCACCTGATGGCCCGTCTGCCAGCCAGCGTGCAGTTCGAGGATCTGGTGCAAAACGGCATGATCGGGCTGCTCGATGCGATGGATCGCTATCAGGAAGGCTTCGGCGCGCAGTTTGAAACCTATGCCACCCAGCGCGTGCGCGGCGCGATGCTCGATGGCCTGCGCGAAAACGACTGGCTTCCGCGCAATTTGCGCCGGGAGCTGCGGCGCATCGAAGCGGCGATCAATCAGCTGGAGCACGAACGGGGCCGGACGCCCTCGGAAGGCGAACTGGCCGAGGCGCTGGGCATGTCGCTCTCCGATTACCAGCACACGCTGCAAGAGGCGCGCGGCCACCAGATCGTCTATTTCGACGATTTTGCCGGGGATGGCGACGAGAGTTTTCTCGACCGCCATCTGACCGACAACGATGCCGATCCGGCCGCCATTCTTGAAGATCGCGATCTCCGGCAGGGGCTGGTCGAGGCGATCGCCCGCCTGCCGGAACGGGAGAAACTGATGATGGGCCTGTATTACGAGCAGGATCTGAATTTGCGTGAAATAGGCGAGATCATGGGCGTCACCGAGTCGCGCGTCTCTCAATTGCACAGCCAGGCCATCGCCCGCCTGCGGGCGCGGATTGTGGGCGACTTGCCCAAGGCCGCCGGCAAACGCAAGGGGAAGTCGCTTGGATAAAATCAGCATTGCCGGCCTTCTCTTGGGCCTCACGGCGGTTCTTGGCGGTCAGCTGCTGGAGGGCGGGCATGTCGGCTCCCTGGTCCAGCCCACGGCCCTGCTCATCGTCCTTGGCGGAACCCTGGGCGCGGTGTTGCTGCAAACGCCTTTTCATGTCTTTCGGCGCGGCCTCAAAATGACAAAGTGGGTCTGGGTGCCGCCGGTGATCGAGCAGAAGGGCATGATCGACCAGATCCTCCGATGGAGCCAGATTTCCCGCAAGGAAGGCCTCCTGGTGCTGGAAAACTACCTGCCGACGGTGAAGGACGACTTTACCCGCAAGGGCCTGCAACTCCTGGTCGATGGGGCCGATCCCGAGCGCATACGCGAATTGCTGGAGGTCGAGATCAATACCTTCGAGGACGAGTGGCGGCAATCGGCCCGGATCTGGGAGGCGGCGGGCGGCTATTCGCCGACCATCGGCATTCTCGGCGCGGTGATGGGACTCATTCATGTGATGGAAAATCTCTCCGATCCGAGCAAGCTGGGCGCGGGCATCGCCGTCGCCTTTGTCGCCACCATCTACGGCGTGGGCCTCGCGAATCTGATCTACCTGCCCATCGCCGGCAAGCTGAAGTACTACATCGGCCGCATGATCGTGACGCGCGAAATGCTGATCGACGGCTTGGTCGGCATCGCGCAGGGCGACAATCCGCGCATTATCGAAGGCCGCTTGCGGGGCTATCTGCTGTAATGGGCCGCCGCCACCTTCGCCGCCGCGAGGACGGGCACGAGAATCTCGATCGCTGGCTCGTCTCCTACGCCGACTTCATCACCCTGTTATTCGCCTTTTTCGTCGTGATGTACGCCATCTCCTCGGTCAATGAAGGCAAGTACAAGGTGCTCTCCAATGCCTTGGTCAACGCATTCAGTAACCAGACGGCTCAGCCCGGCGGGCAGCCGGTCGCCCTCATCCAGGGCGCGCCGCCGCTGGTGGCGCGGCCCATGGCCAAGCCCGACAAATTGCCGGATGCGCGCAAGCTCGAGCAGCGCCAACTGATGAAAAATATCGCCGCCGACATCATGGCGGCCTTGCAGCCCCTGGTGGCCCAGGGCAAGGTCCGTCTCCTGGAAACCAGTCGCGGCGTGACCATCGAAATCAACGACAGCGTGCTGTTCGAGCCCGGGCAGGCGCGCCTGCAATCAGAATCCATCAGCGCCATGCGCGCGATCGCGGCCGTGCTTTCCCACTCCGATTTCCCGATCATCGTCGAAGGGCATACCGACAATCTCCCGATAGCGACCCTCCAGTTCCCATCCAACTGGGAATTGTCGGCCATGCGGGCGACTACCGTGTTGCGTCTCTTCAACGATACCGGCGTCGGCGCGGAGCGCCTGACGGCCATCGGCTATGGCGAAACGCGGCCCATCGAGACCAATACGACCCTGGAAGGCCGCGCCCGCAACCGCCGGGTCAGCATCCTGATCGAATCCAACCGGCCGGAAGAGCCCACCGAACTGGCTGGCGGAACCCGCTGAGCCGGGCAGGGCGCTTGGGCGGATGCGGTATTGGCTGAAGGCGGCCCGATCGTGAATCAAGCGACGCACCAGGCTGCGGGACTGGGTTAATTCGCAATCAATTCGGGCCATGACCGCCATGGCGCTCAGCCAGCAAAACGGGAGCATCAACGCTCCCGTTTTCGTTTTCAAATGGTCTTCAAAAGAGCGCTGACTCAAACCTTGAATTGCGCGATAGAGGTCTTGACGCTTATTGCCAGTTGCTCGAGGCGCGCCGCGCTGGTAGCGGTTTCTGCCGCCGCCGCATTATTCTCGTCGGTCATTTGCGCGATGCTCTCTACATGCCGGGAAATCTCCTGGCTCGCTTCCATCAGGGTGATGTCGGCCAGATTGTCTGTCGTGCACAGCACAGAATGCGCCAAACCGGGGCAATTGCATCTATCCCAAATGGCGTAGGTCCACGGCAAGCGCGCCCTTACCCCAAAGGGGGTAGGTTGAGTCATGAAGCGCGCCTTTGGGGTTGCCTTCGCAAAAAATCATCAAGCCGCGCCGCCGCGCTTCAAGGCGATAAACCGGGACATTCCGCCCGCTGGGCAGACCTGATTGGGAGGGGGGACTCCCGCCAGGGGCGGGTCATGCTCGTTGAGGGAAGGCGGCGCGGGCCGGATGCCTAGAGCGATTTTGGTTTAATCCTTAACGCATTCGTTG
>CAZFHE010000030.1:0-3003 GCA_964518615.1 uncultured Dechloromonas sp.
CGGATGCATGAAAACCACGGCGTCCGGGAAGGCCTTGTACAGTTCGGGCACGCGCCGGGTCATCGAGCCGGTATGCCAGTGTTCGAGCACGCGGCCGGTGGATAGCCAGAGATCGTATTCCTTGTCCGGCGCTTCGGCGGGCGGCTGGTAGGGCAGGGCGAAGATCACTGCCTTGCCGTCCTTGTGGCCGTAGAATCTCACCCCCTCGCCCTTGGGAACATAGGGATCGAAGCCCTCGCGGAAGCGCCACAGGGTTTCCTTGCCATCGACCACCGGCCAGCGCAGGCCGCGCGTCTGGTGATAGGTATCGAAGGGCGCGAGGTCGTGGGCGTGGCCGCGACCGAAGGCGGCGTATTCCTCGAACAGGCCTTTTTGCACGTAGTAGCCGAAATGCCTGGATTCGTCATTGTCGAAGCCCGGCTGCAATTCGGAGAGCTTGTACTTGTCGACGACGCCATTGGCGAACAGCGCGTCATAGAGCGTTTTGCCCTTGAATTTGGGCGCTTTGGCGAGGAGTTCGGCTGGCCAGACTTCCTCGACCTTGAAGCGCTTGGCGAATTCCATGATTTGCCAGAGATCGGAGCGGGCCTCGCCCGGCGCCTTGATCTGCTGACGCCAGAACTGGGTGCGGCGCTCGGCATTGCCATAGGCCCCTTCCTTCTCGACCCACATCGCGGTCGGCAAGAGCAGATCGGCGGCCATGCAGGAGACGGTTGGATAGGGGTCGGAGACGACAATGAAGTTTTCCGGATTGCGCCAGCCCGGGAACATTTCCTCATTGATGTTCGGGCCGGCCTGCATATTGTTGTTGCACTGCTGCCAGTAGAAATTGACCTTGCCATCTTTCAAGGCGCGCTGCATGGCGACGGCGTGCAGGCCGGGCTTGTCGGGAATGGTTCCCTCGGGCAGCCCCCACAGCTTCTCGGTGATCTGGCGATGTTCCGGATTGGTGACCACCATGTCGGCCGGCAGGCGATGCGAGAAGGTGCCGACCTCGCGCGCCGTGCCGCAGGCCGAGGGCTGGCCGGTCAGCGAGAAGGGGCTGTTGCCCGGCTCGGAGATCTTGCCGGTGCGCAGGTGGATGTTATAGACGAGATTATTGGCCCAGGTGCCGCGCGTGTGCTGGTTAAAGCCCATGGTCCAGAAGGAGGTGACCTTGATTTTCGGATCGGCGTACAGCTCGGCCAGGGCCTTCAGGTCTTTCTCGGCGACGCCGGAGAGCTTGGAAACCTTCGAGAGCGTGTAATCGGCGACGAATTTCTTGTATTCCTCGAAAGTAATTGCCTCGGACTTGCCGGGATCGCCCTTGGGCTTGCCGTCGGCCCCGGGATAGCCATTGCTGGTGGCATCCTTTTCCAGCGCATGGGTCGGCCGCAGGCCGTAACCGATGTCGGTGGCGCTGTTCTTCACATTGACGTGCTTGTCGAGGAAGGCTTGGTTCACCTTGCCGTTCTGGATGATGTAATTGGCGATGTAATTGAGAATGGCCAGATCGGTCTGCGGCGCGAAAATCATCGGAATGTCGGCGAGCTCGAAGGAGCGGTGCTCGAAGGTCGAGAGCACGGCGACCTTGACATGCTTGTGCGAAAGCTTGCGGTCGGTCAGGCGGCTCCACAGGATCGGGTGCATTTCCGCCATGTTCGAGCCCCACAGCACGAAGGCGTCGGCTTGCTCGATGTCGTCGTAGCAGCCCATCGGCTCGTCGATGCCGAAGGTGCGCATGAAGCCGGCAACGGCCGAGGCCATGCAATGACGGGCATTGGGATCGAGGTTATTGGTGCGCAGGCCGGCTTTCATGAACTTGGAGGCGGCGTAGCCATCCCACACCGTCCACTGGCCCGAGCCGAACATCGCGACGCCGTTGGGGCCCTTGGCCTTCAGCGTGGCCTTGAGCTTCTCTTCCATGACGTCGAAAGCCTGTTTCCAGGTAATGGGCGTGAATTCGCCCTCCTTGTCGTACTGGCCGTTGCTCATGCGCAGCATCGGCGTTTTCAGGCGGTCCTTGCCATACATGATCTTGGACAGGAAATAACCCTTGATGCAGTTCAGGCCGCGATTGACCGGGGCGTCCGGATCGCCCTGGGTGGCGACGATGCGCCCGCCCTGGGTGCCGATCAAGACGCCGCAGCCGGTGCCGCAGAAGCGGCAGGGGGCCTTGTCCCAGCGTATTTCCTCGGGGGCCGCGAGGGCGCTTCCGGCTGGCAGGCCGGCAGCGGAAATGGCCGCCGCCGCGGCATTGGCCTTGATGAAATCCCGTCGATTGAGTTTCACGACTCTACCTCCTCGGTATCTGACTCTGACTCGTCGTCGCTATATTGATAAACCATGGCCACCGAGGCGACGCCGGGTACACCATGCAAGGCCGCGTAACGGTCAGCGGCCGCTCCTGTGTCGTCTTCCTCGAGCGTCACCACCACCTTGCCGGCATCCGAGCGGGCGTGGATTTCCACGCCGGGCATGGCGCCGAGCAGGGCGCAGACTTCGTCGATCCGCGCCGGGGCGACATACAAAATGGCACTCGATATGTTCATCCGGATTAATCCCCTCCGAAGGTCGTGACAGACAAGCATTTACGGGCCGCAATATTCCGGCCGGCGCTGGAATACGAACTTGATGCGCATCAAGCGAATACGACCGTTGGATAAATCTAGTTCCAATGCGGGAATTTAACTAGTGCTTTGGAACTATCAGGGCCTTGATTTCCTCTCGCAAACGAGCGAGGCATCCGCCAGGAGGGGCGGTCATGCCTTGTGCCGCCGCCCTCGTCAGGAGATAGCCGCTCCCTATACCAAAAATTTAGTCAATCAATTAGCGCCATGACCCGGCCCGACTTAATATGGCGTTTTCTCGATTGACCCGCCCACCCACCCACAAGGAGAAACGCCCATGTCCATCATCAATAGCCAACTCAAGCCCTTCAAAGCCGAGGCTTACCAGAACGGCAAGTTCATCACCGTTTCCGACGCCGACCTGAAGGGCAAGTGGTCCATCTTCTTCTTCTAC
>CAZFHE010000031.1:0-2063 GCA_964518615.1 uncultured Dechloromonas sp.
GGCGGTTTTTTCCGTGGCGCGCCCGCCGCTCTTGAGGTCGGAGATGCCCATGCGGCCATCGTCGGCAATACGGATACGGTCGGTCGTGCCGGTCACGCGGACGACGCCGTATTCGGTGCCGATGTCCAGCGCATCGCAGGCCAACTCGACGGCGGCGTAGCGCCGGGTCGGGCTGATTTCCTGGCAGTAGCGGGCCGTCAGCTTCACCGCGAAGCCGTCGGCCTCGTGGCTACCGGCGCGCAGACGCTCGACGAGATGATCGTTGAATTGCAGGCGCGCTGGCCGGCGGAGTCTCGCGCGGGCGATCTGCCCAGCCGTTCGGCGCTGCATCGCTACGGCGGCAAGCTCGACCGCCGCTTGGCGGCGATTCGCGCCAGCACCGAGGCGGCGGTGTTGATCCGACGGCATGCCGGAGATAGGGAGGATGCGCGCTCCGAAGCCTTGACCAGCATCGTGCAGACCGAATTGTTCGATGCGCTCTTGAATCTGCAAGAGGCCGAGGAGGATGTCGAACCGGAAAAGCGCATCGCGCTACTCTCAAAAGCGGCCAAGAACATCGCCACGCTGACGCGCAGCTCGGTGAACTTGAAGAAGTTCCAGGCCGAGGCCGAGGAAGCGGGGCGGAAGAAGCTCCTGGAAGAACAAAAGGCAAAGCTCGATAGCCTGGCGGTCAAGGGCGGCGTGACGCCGGAGACGCAGGCGGCGATTCGGCAGGCGCTTGGGATTACGTGATGGGCAAGGCGAAGTGCATCCCGGCTGACCCGAACGCCATCTTCCTGCCCTATCAAACGGCCTGGATCAAGGATGATTCCCGACTCAAGCTGATGGAGAAGGGCCGCCAGATCGGCATCTCGTGGTCCACGGCCTACAAGTGTGTGGAGCGCACCGCCGCCCAGGGCGCGCGTAACGATCAATGGGTGTCGTCGCGCGACGACTTGCAGGCCCGCCTCTTTATCGAGGACTGCAAGATGTGGGCCGGCATCATGAATATGGCGGCGAAAGACCTGGGCGAGGTGGTGATCGACGAGAAGGCCAGGATCACCGCCTATGTGCTGGAATTCGCCAGCGGACGGCGCATCCACAGTATGAGCAGCAACCCGGACGCGCAGGCCGGCAAGCGCGGCGGCCGGGTGCTGGATGAATTCGCGCTGCACCCTGATCCGAGGAAGTTGTGGGCAATCGCCTACCCCGGCATCACTTGGGGCGGCAATATGGAGGTGATTTCCACCCATCGCGGTTCGCAAAACTTTTTCAACGAACTGGTGCGCGAGGCGCGCGAGAACGGCAATCCGAAAAACATCAGCCTGCACCGCGTGACGCTCTCGGATGCGCTCGACCAGGGCTTTCTCTACAAGCTTCAACAGATGCTGCCGGCGGACGATCCGCGCCAGGCGATGGATGAGGCGGCGTACTTTGACCTGGTGCGCGCCGGCTGTGCCGACGAGGAGAGCTTCCAGCAGGAATACATGTGCAATCCGGCCGACGACAACGCGGCCTTCCTGGAATACGACTTGATCGCTGGCTGCGAGTACCCGGCTGGCGTCGACTGGACGGCAATGGAAAGCCAGACGCCGCGCCTGTATGCCGGGCTGGACATCGGCCGCAAGTCCGACCTGACGGTGCTGTGGGTGGTCGAGCAATTGGGCAGCGTGTTTTACACCCGGCACGTCGAGGCGCTGCGAAACATGCGCAAGTCAGAGCAAGAGGCCATCCTGTGGCCATGGATCGAGCGTTGCGACCGGGTATGCCTGGATTACACGGGCCTTGGCATCGGCTGGGGCGATGACGCGCAGGATCGCTTCGGCGCGCACCGCGTGGAATGCGTGACCTTTACGCCGCGCGTGAAGGAAGAACTGGCCTTTCCGGTGCGCGGCGCCATGGAAGATCGGGCCATTCGCATTCCACACGATCCGAAAATCCGCGCCGATCTGCGGCTTTTGACCAAGACGGTGAGCAGCGCCGGCAACGTGCGTTTTACCGCCGAGCGCACGGCCGATGGTCACGCCGACCATTTCTGGGCGTTGGCCTTGGCGCTCTATGCCGGCGCCAACCCCAGCGCCCCC
>CAZFHE010000032.1:0-7131 GCA_964518615.1 uncultured Dechloromonas sp.
TTGATAATCCGCAATTTCTGACGAGCAGGCCTATCCATCAGCCGCCACAAGGCGGCTTTTTTTACGTTCTCTACCACCTGCGACTTTAGGCACTCCACCCCGCCGCGCGCGGTCGATACCCCACCACGCCCACCCTCTTCGCGCATGGAAAAGCATGCGGGTGCGCAATCCGCCTAGCCCTAGGCTGCTGGCGGCGTCGGTCGGCTTCAGCCGTCGCTGAAAATCTGCGCGAATCCTTGCGCCGTGGACTTGCAGTGACGGGCAAGCGGCAAGAAAAGCCAGGCGCACCAGAACGGCTGGTTCCGAAAACGGAAATGGGTGACATTGGTAATAACGCAGATCGCCAACTGACATCCTATTGATTTTAAACGCAAATTTGCATTACTCGGCAACGGTAACATAAGGTGATCGGAAAGGCGGGAAAAGGTCATGCCATTGATTTTTATGAGTTTTATTTTTCTGCCTCATAACCTTCGGAATCGGTAATCACGTCACCGTTTTGTTACCGGAAAATTACCAATCCAAATTTGGCCAAGATGCCCGCCAATTGGCCGTTTCAACGGTTGTTTTATCTGTTATCACCTTTATTACCTTTTCCCGATGTGACTTGCTACTATTGCCGCTCGCCTCGCGCATGGCGCGTGCGCATGCGCGCGTTGTACGTGCGTTGTATGTGCGTGCGTGTATGTCTTTGGTGGCTTTGGCGCGCTAACACCGGCGGCCATCTTGGCCACGGTCGATCTGTTTGCGGTGTTCGCGGCAGATGTGCTGTTGCCTCGGCCGGGGATCCCGATGTTGGGTCTTCGGGAATTACGTCCTCCCCGTTGCGAGGACAGGAAGGTCAGTCTTGTTGCTCTGTTGGGTTATGTCAGATACAAAAAAACCGGCTCGTGGCCGGTTGTTTTGCGGAAAAAAAGGCGAATTGCGGAAAAAAGTTAGTAACCACTTTCGCCGAATCGCTGGTGCCCAGGAAGGGACTCGAACCCCCACGGAGTTACCCGCTAGTACCTGAAACTAGTGCGTCTACCAATTCCGCCACCTGGGCACAGGTGCGAAGAGCCGCCATTCTAGAGAAAGAAAAATAAGTGTCAACTAAAAAACTATCAAAAGTCCGCCGGGCCGATCCTTTTTTCGAGCGCGAGTCCGCCCGCTACGATCATCCCCTGCCCTCGCGCGAGTACGTGGCGCGGGTGCTTGCCGACGAGGGACGCCCGCTCGGCTTTGCCGAATTGGCCAGTTTGCTCGACATCGCCGAGGGCGAGCGCGAGATGTTCCTGCGCCGCCTCGGCGCAATGGAGCGCGAAGGCCAGTTGCTACGCAATCGCAAGGGGGCCTACATCCTGCCCGAGCGGGCGAGCCTGACCGCCGGCAAGATCATGGGCCATCCCGATGGCTACGGCTTTTTGATTCCCGATGACGGCGGGGCCGACATTTTTCTCGACCAGCGCCAGATGGGCAAGGCGCTGCACGGCGACCGGGCGCTGGTCCGGGTCGCGGGCATCGACCGCAAGGGGCGGCCCGAGGGGAGCATCGTCGAAGTCACGGAAAGGGCCAATTCGCGCATCGTCGGCCGCGTGTTTGTCGAGCATGGGGTGGTTTTCGTGGCCCCGGAAAACCGGCGCATCGCCCAGGACATCCTGGTGCCGCCCGAAAAGAAGAGCAAGCAGAAGGCCGAGTCCGGCCAGGTGGTGATGGTCGAAATCATCGAGCAGCCGAGCAAGTTTTCTCAGCCCATCGGACGCATTGTCGACATTCTGGGGAACTATGCCGATCCGGGCATGGAAATCGAGATTGCCTTGCGCAAGCACGATCTGCCCTTTGAATTTTCGAAGGCGGCGCTGTCCGAAAACAAGGCGCTGCCGGACAAGGTCAGAAAGGCCGACCGGGCCGGGCGGGAGGATTTGTGCGCCCTGCCCCTGGTGACCATAGACGGCGAGACGGCGCGCGATTTCGACGACGCCGTCTATTGCGAGAAGAAGGGGCGCGGCTGGCGGCTGATCGTGGCCATCGCCGACGTCTCGCATTACGTGCGCCCGGGCATGGCGCTGGACAAGGAGGCGCTGGAGCGGGGCAATTCCGTCTATTTTCCGCGCCGGGTCATTCCGATGCTGCCGGAAAAGCTCTCCAACGGCATCTGTTCGCTGAATCCGGAGGTCGAGCGCCTGGCCATGGTCTGCGACATGACGGTCAGCGCCAAGGGCGAGGTGGGCGATTACCGCTTCTATCCGGCGGTATTCCGTTCGCACGCGCGCCTGACCTATGACCAGGTATGGTCCTGGCTCTCTGGCGAAGCCAAGCCGGAAGAGGAGACGCATCATTCGCTGCTGCCGCACCTGAAAAATCTCTACAAGCTCTTCCAGGCGCTGCACAAGGCGCGCGGGGCGCGGGGCGCGATTGATTTCGAGACCACCGAGACGCAGATGCTGTTCAATGCGGAAGGCAAGATCGAGAGCATCGTGCCGGTCATGCGCAACGATGCGCACCGGCTGATCGAGGAATGCATGCTGGCGGCCAATGTCTGCGCTTCCGATTTTCTCGCCGCGCACAAGCAGACCTGCCTCTACCGCGTGCATCCCGGCCCCTCCGAAGAAAAATTGCAGAATCTGCGCGCCTTCCTCGGCGAATTTGGCCTGCCCCTGGGCGGCGGCGACGATCCGCGCGCCAAGGACTATGCAGCGCTTCTGGAAAAGGTCAAATTGCGCCCGGATTTCCAGTTATTGCAGACCGTGATGCTGCGCTCGCTGAAACAAGCCATGTACAGCCCTGACAATGTCGGCCATTTTGGCCTGGCCTACGAGCATTACACCCATTTCACCTCGCCCATCCGGCGCTATCCCGACCTCTTGGTGCACCGGGCGATCAAGGCCGTGCTGGCTGGCGAAAAATACGCCCCGGCCAGCGCCTGGGACGACATCGGCCTGCAATGCTCGGCCACCGAGCGGCGGGCCGACGAGGCCACCCGCGATGTCGAAAATTGGCTCAAGTGCTATTTCATGAAGGAGCGCATCGGCGAAGTATTCGACGGCACCATCTCGGCCGTCACGGGCTTTGGCATTTTCGTTGCGCTGGACGCCATCTATGTCGAGGGATTGGTGCATGTCTCCGAACTGGGCGAGGACTATTTCCAGTTCGACAATATCAAGCACCAGATGCTCGGCGAGCGCACCGGCCAGCGCTACCGCCTCGGCGACCGGGTCCGCGTCCGCCTGGTGCGCGCCGATCTCGAAAGCAACAAGATCGACTTCGTGCTCTCGAAGGACGACAAGGGCGGCCGCAGGCGGCCAGCCCCGGAACCGGCCAGCCGCAGCGCGCTGACGCCAATGCCCCCAATCCCGCCGCTCGCTGCCAGGATGGCCTCGGCCAAGCCGGCGATAGCCGGGGAAACCGCCCTCAAGAAAGCGCCAGCCAAGAAGGCAAGCGCGAAAAAGGCGACGGCAAAACCCGCCCCAAAAAAGGCGGCGAGCTCCACGCCTCCCAAAACCGCCGCCCGAAAAGCGCCCGGCAAGGCGAAGCCTTCGCGATGACGAGCCCTCCTCGCTGGCTGCGCTAGAATGCGCCTTTTTCCGGAAAGCGCCATGTCCTCCCGCCTGATCTACGGCTTTCACGCCATCACCGCCAAGCTGCGTCACGACCCGGCGGCGGTCAAGGAAATCCTCATCGACGCGAGCCGTCAGGACGCTCGCGCCCGCGATCTGCTGGCCCATGCCGAATTGCAGGGGGTGCGCGTCATCGCCGCCGATGGCAAGCGCCTCGACGGCATGGCCCCCGGCGCTCGCCACCAGGGCGTGATCGCCCGGCTCGAAGGCGCTCGCAAGCTCGCCATGCTCGACGATGTGCTCGATACCCTGGAAGAGCCGGCCTTTTTGCTGGTGCTCGACGGCATTACCGATCCGCGCAATCTCGGCGCTTGCCTGCGCGTCGCCGATGCCGCCGGCGTCCATGCGGTGATCGCGCCCAAGGACCGCGCCGCCGGCCTCACCGACGTGGCCGCCAAAACCGCCAGCGGCGCTGCCGAGACGGTGCCCTATGTAATGGTCACCAATCTCGCGCGGACGCTACGCGAATTGCAGGAACGCGAAATCTGGGTGATTGGCGCCGCGGGCGAAGCGCCCCAGGATCTATACACAGCCGACTGGCCAGCGGCGACGGCCTGGGTGCTCGGCGCCGAGGGCGAAGGCATGCGCCGGCTGACGCGAGAAAACTGCGACCAGCTGGTGCGCATTCCGATGCACGGCAGCGTGGATAGCCTCAATGTCTCGGTCGCCGCTGGCGTCTGCCTGTACGAAGCCCGCCGCCGCCGTTCCTGATCCGCCCTCCCCGCCCTCTCGCCGCCAGGCAAGGCTTGGGATTCAAGCGCCTATCGGGGTCCAGACCAGTCGCGGCACGCCGTCCTCCCCGCCGCAGACGACGGCGTGCTGGCCAAAATCGGCGGCCAGCGCGCAGGCATCCTCGGCGCTCAACTCGGGCACGAAACAGCTTTCCTCGACCGGCCAGAGCCCATCGTCGGCGACATGCTCGGCGGCGTAGGGCTCGTAATGGCCTTCGAGCAATTCGCACTCCAGCCGTGCCTGACGCTCGGCATTGCTCGCGGCGTCCAGCGGCTCGGAACCGGGATTACAGGCGGTGACGAGGGCGAAAGAGCGATAGCCCTCGGCGGCCAGCCAGGCGGAGAGGCCCTCGTTTGCCTGATCGAGACGCAAATCGAGCGCGCCGCCGGGCAGGAAGACGCGGTAGGTGGTCGCCCGGTAGGCCGCTTCCCGGCTATTCATCCTCGCCGCCCTCCAGATCGGCGACACCGATCAATTGCTCGGCCATGCCGGCGGGCAGCGCCTCGACTTCCTTCAATTTGCGCGACAACTGGCGCGTGCGCGTTTCCGCCTTGCCGATGGAATTGCTCGCCTCGTCGAGTTTCTTGCGCGTGTGGGCGAGCGCCTCGCCGAATTTGCCGAACTCGGTCTTGACCGCGCCGAGCACCGCCCAGACCTCGGCCGAGCGCTGCTCGATGGCCAGGGTGCGAAACCCCATTTGCAGGCTGTTGAGCATGGCCGAGAGCGTCGTCGGCCCGGCGAGGCTGACGCGGAAATCGCGCTGCAAGGTTTCAGCCAGCCCCGGCCGGCGCAGCGCCTCGGCGTACAAGCCCTCGACCGGCAGGTAGAGCAAGGCGAAATCGGTGGTGTGGGGCGGCGCGACATATTTGTCGCGGATGCTGCGGGCCTCGTTTTTGAGGCGCGTCTCGATGGCCTTGGCCGCCTCTTCAACCGCCGCCGGATCGCCGCGATCCTGGGCTTCGAGCAGGCGCTGGTAGTCCTCGATCGGGAACTTGGCGTCGATCGGCAGCCAGACGACCGCGCCATCGTCCTTGCCCGGCAGGCGGATGGCGAAATCGACCCGCTCATTGCTGCCGGGCCGGGTATTCACATTGGCGGCAAATTGCTCGGCGGTCAGCAATTGTTCGAGCAGGGCCGACAGCTGCACCTCGCCCCAGGTGCCGCGCGTTTTGACATTGGTCAGCACGCGCTTGAGATCGCCGACCCCGGCGGCCAGCGATTGCATTTCGCCCAAGCCCCGATGCACCTGTTCGAGGCGATCGCTGACCAGCTTGAAGGATTCGCCCAAGCGCTGCTCCAGGGTCGCGTGCAGCTTTTCATCAACGGTCCGGCGCATTTCCTCCAGCTTGTTGGCGTTATCCGTCTGAATCGCGGAGAGCCGCCCCTCCACGCTTTGCTTGAGACGCTCGAAGCGCTCGTCGAGGCCAAGCGAAAAGCGCCCCAGTTCGCGGGCGAAAGCTTCCAGACGCTCGGCCTGCAAGGCGCCAAACTGGCCGACCTGGGTGGTCACCGCTTGGCTAAGCAGCGTCGCCGACTGGGCGCGTTCCTCGCGGTCGCGAAACGCGCCTTCCGCATCCTCGCGCCGGCCCCGCGCCAACTCCTCGCGCAATTCGCGCTCCAGCCGCGCCAGGCCCTGCTCCATCGCCGAGCGCAATTGATCCAGACGCGCCCCGGCAGCGCCATCATCGCGACCGCGCCGCAGCGCCAGCGCTTGCAGCAGAATCATCACGCCCATGCCGGCCATCACGGCCAGCCACACCAAGTCACTCATCATATGAATTCACCGGAGCTGTTACTGATATGACCGATACCCCCCGGCCAGACCGGGGAGGCTCAGGGCTTTCCGCTGGCCCAGTCGCGCCGGGCCTCGCGGGCGATGCCGAAAATTTCTTCGAGCCGCTCGCCGTCGGCGGCGGAAAGCGCCTCGCGCAAGGCGTCGAGCTGGGCGCGATAGGCGTCCAGTTCGCCGAGCAGGGCCGTCCGGTTGGCGAGGCAGATGTCGCGCCACATTTCCGGGTGGCTCGCGGCAATGCGCGTGAAATCGCGAAAGCCGGAGGCGGCGAAGGTGAAGAAGAGCTCGGCGTCCTCGCGCACGGCGAGATCATGGACCAGGGCAAAGGACAAAAGATGCGGCAAATGGCTGACGGCGGCGAAAACGCGATCGTGCTGTTCCGGCGTCAGTTCGTAAATATCGGCCCCGCAATACGCCCAGGCCCGCTTGATGCGGTCAAGGCGCTCGTCCTTGTTCTCCGGCAGGGGCGTGACGACCACTTTCTTGCCCCGGTAGAGATCCGGCTGCGCCGCCGCCGGGCCGCTGTTTTCCGCCCCGGCAATGGGATGGGCCGGCACGAATTTGCCGATATGGCCGCGAAAGGCGGCGCGGGCGGCGGCCACCACGTCGCCCTTGGTCGAGCCGCCATCGGTCACCAGGGTATTGGGCCCGAGATAGGGGGCGATGCGGGCGAAAATTTCGGGCATCTGCGCCACGGGGGTTGCCACCAGCACGATGTCGGCATCGGGGATTTCATGCGCCGGGTTGATGCCGGCCCGGTCGATGACGCCCAGCTGCTGGGCGATGCGTAGCGTGGAGGGCGTGCGCCCGAAGCCGACGACCTCCTCGACCGCCCCCGCCGCCTTCAGCGCCAGCGCGAAGGAGCCGCCGATCAGGCCAGTGCCGAAGATGACGATCTTGCCGAATTCGGGCGATCCGGTTTCCATTTACAGCGCTTTCTCCAGGGCTTCGAGGAAGCGGGCGTTTTCTGGCTCCGAGCCGATGGTCACGCGCAGCCACTCGGGCAAGCCA
>CAZFHE010000033.1:0-6751 GCA_964518615.1 uncultured Dechloromonas sp.
GATGAAGTGCTGGGAGAACTGACTCGTTATGCCATCAGCTACATCCATTCGCCCATCCAGTCCATGACGTGGCTGAACCATCGCATATGCCCAGACCAGAACATGACAGGGGATAGTTACAGCACCCGCATGTTTGTTGACCAAGTTCTTATTCCGAAGAAGGAGAAATAATCATGGCCGCACCGACTGTTGCTGAAATGCTCAAGTACGCCAATCTGCAAATGGCTGCGGAGGCGCTGTACACCTTTGATACCAAGCTCAATGATCCGGCGGCCCTTCCTCCGGGCAGCACGACGACCTTGACAGCCTTGGCTGGACATTACAAGGGCTTGATTGACCCCAAATGGCTCACCGCCGGCAACGAACACGCCACCCGCTTCACCGCGCAGGAAGCGGCGAACTTCGCCGCGCAATGGGAAGTGGTAGACCACATTTCATCACCTTCAACGGTGCCGGCGTCGGGCAGACCCTCAACGGCAAAACCCCGGCCGACGTCATCGCCGACTGGGACAGCGACCCGGGCAAAAACGGCATCCAGCCCCAATACGACGACTTCGGCAACACCATCCGCGCCGACGGCAAAGACGGCCGGCCGCTGATCCCGCAACCCGACCGCAACGACGTGTTCAGAGGCAGCGGCGGCAATGATGTCTTCCAGACCGGTGGCGGCGATGACACCGTTTACGGCAATGGCGGCCAAGACCGCATGGACATGGGCGCCGGACGCGACAGGGCCTATGGCGGCACTGGCGAAGACTGGATCGAAGGCGGTGCCGACGGCGACATTCTCTTCGGTAGCATGGGCGGCAGGCCGGAGTGGAATGAAGTGGAATCCCGGTTTCGGGCGGCAGATGCCGGGATTCCACTTTGTTTCATCCAAGCCTACCGTGCTGCCAGATACTCGGCCTCAGCCTCTCGCACCAACTCAGCGGCAGACATTTCCAAGGCAATGCCTAATCCGATGAGCGTCGTAATCGTTGGTTGCCGGATGCCACGCTCGATTCGGGACACAAATGTCCGATCGACGCCAGCCCGAAACGCAAGTTCTTCTTGCGATACCTGCAATCTTGTACGGTGGCGACGAAGAACGTCACCGAAGATCAGACCAACAGTAGGTAGTTGCGAATCCGCCATACAGCGAATGTCACGGTGGTGTAGCCTATGGGCAATGGCCTATAGGCACGTCTATAATGCTGATCGAATCGCAACAGAAAAGCAGAAGGCGCGGCGTTTTCTTCTCTCCATGACTGCACGGTAAAGGAACCCCGCCATGTCCGAGACCACGATCCAGAAAATCCCGCTTGACCGGCTGATTCCCTCGCCCTACAACGCCCGACGGTTTCGCACTGAAGAACGCATCCAGGAAATCGTCCAATCCCTCGCCACGCATCAGCAAAGAGAAGCCCTGCGCGTCTATCCCGGTGAAGGAGATGCGCAAGGGAAATACCTGATCGTCTCCGGCGTCACCCGCTATCTGGCGGCCAAGACCCTGGGCTGGCTCACCCTGGATGCCATCGTCGATCCGGCGCTCAACCCGCAAGACCCACTGGCCCTGGTCAGCCTCAGCCGCATCTACAACGACACCGCACAAGAAACCGACATGGATCGCGCGGCGCTGGTCGCCGATCTGGAGGCGCAAGGCTATAGCCAGCACGAAATCATGCGGGCCATGGGCTTCAATACGCCAAACAAACTATACAAACTGCGGGCATTCAAAGAACTGCCACGGGCAATCTTTGACATCGCCGCCCAACACCCCAAGAAAGTGACCGCCGAATTCGCCGACATCCTGAAAAAGGCGGTCTCACAACTCGGCGAAAACAAAGCCGTCCTGCTTGCCGAAGAACTGATCGCCAAGAACCTCTCCAAGAGCAAGCTCATCAAGCGCCTTTGGGCCGAATGCCGAAAAATGGCCAACCAGCCCACCCGGTCGACAAAAGAGCGGTCCGCCGTCATCAATCGGGGCGATGTGAAAGTTGGCGACCTTCGCATCACGCGCCGCCCCGGTTCCGACGACAAAAAAGTCAAACTGGAAGTCAGCCTCCCGGCGGATGCAGCCAGAAGCTTCTATGCCGAACTGGAAAGTCTGTGTCAGAGAGTGCAGGAAAAATGGTAAGCAAGCCGCCATCAGCGCTCACCGGTCAAACCTGGCTTAATTTCATAAACACTTGATTGCAAATGGTTATTTAACGATTCCGCCGGCGGAGAGAATCATTCAATCACAATCAAGGGGTAACGAATGAAGCGAGTTAACAACGATCACAGGAGGATTGCCACATGAAGCGAACAACGATAGTGGCGCTGCTGTTCAGCCTTTTGCTGACGGCTTGCGCCGGATCGGGAGAGAGAGCGCATCAGGAAGCCGCGCAAGCCCGGCTCGCCAAGGCCGAAGCGATGTTTCAGGAGCGGTGCAAGACGGCTGGTGAGTTTATTTATCGGACGGCAGAAAACGTTGAAGGGGTGTTTTTGCTCAAGGTTCGGGAGCGGAGCAATTTCGGAGATCAATACCGAATGGATGATCCTTATGGTCACGATTCGACGGGAGAGGACTATCTCAAAGGTTTCTTTCTTGAACCAATGCTGCACGTCAATAGAAATCAAAGTCCAGAAGTCCTAGAAAAAATTCGACGTAACTACCAAGGTTTCCGTTACGTCGAAGCCATCGACCCGAGAGACGGCAAACGCTATCGCTATACGGGAAGCATCAAAGAAGTCACGAGCACAACCAGCATCACGATGGGCGGGGACGGTAAGACGCAATTCAAGACCAAGGCTTTCGTCCTCGACAAAGTTCCCGCTCCCAATCCCGCGCCGCGCTACGGCGTGACCTACGACGACATCTCAACCCGCGAGGAACGCGACTACTGGATTGCCGGCAGTTCGTTGAAAGTGATCGACTTGCAAACCAATGAAGTGATGGCCGAGCGCATCGGCTACATGGTGGATCGCGGGCAGGGAAACAAAGCTGGCGGGCGGTCGCCGTGGCTGCTGGCTGCAAATTACGCATGTCCGCGCTTTCCCGCTGACCCCGGGGGGCATGTTTACCAAACAGGTCAAACACGCAAATTTGTAACAAAAGTTCTTCAACCAATCGAGGAGAAATAACATGCCTACCATTGCTGACTACCTGAAATACGCCAATCTCCAAATGGCTGCGGAGGCCTTCCTTGTCAATGACGATGGGACGCTGAAGCAAGAGATGAAGCAAGCGCTTATCGAAGGCAATAAATACGCCTCCAAATTCACTGCCACCCAAGCGGGCGATTTCTTGGCCCAATGGGAAGTCGTCACCCAGCTTCCCAACACCGCAACCGGTTTCTCCGGCACCCTATTCCGAAGCAAAGCCAACCCCAACGAATACGTCCTCAGCTTCCGCAGCACCGAATTCATCGACGACGCCATCCGCGACAGCGCGGCCACGAACACCCTGGAAATCCACGCCACCGGCTGGGCCTGGGGCCAGATTTCCGACATGGAAGCCTGGTACGCCCAACTCAAGAAAGACGGGCTGATCCCGGACGGCGCGCTACTCAACGTCACCGGCTACAGCCTCGGCGGGCATCTGGCGACCGCTTTCAACCTCTTGCACAACGACGAAATCAATCAGGTCATCACCTTCAACGGCGCGGGCGTGGGCGGGATCAAGACCGGCACGCTTGAAGATGCCCTCAGCTATTTCAACGCCCTGCGCACCAGCGAAGCCGATCGGCTCGATGCGCTCGACCTGCAAGAGCAGGAATCCATCGACTTCTACGCCAAGCTCACCCAAAAGCTCGCCGACGGCAGTTGGACCGCGCAGGACGCGCTCAAAGCCCTGCAAGCCGTCAAAACCAGCATCGCCACCGTGCGCCCGGAACTGGTCGCCCTGGAACTGAAGCCCCTGGAAAAGGCCCTCGCCGACATCATCACCCTGCAAGCCGAAGCCGATCGCATCAAGGGCTTTACCTCCGGCGGCCCTGAAAACACCCCGATCAAAATCGTCTCCGCCACCGAAATCGAAGCCCAGACGCTCGCCTACCGGCTGGCCGTCTATTTCGCCAGCCAGCGGACATCAGGCGCCGATTTCATCAGCGATCTGAGCCAGCTCGACAGCAAGGAACCCGGCAACCCGCCACTGGAAAAGATGAACCAGTACGACCTCGTCGGCAAGGAAACCACGGGCCTCATGTCCTGGTCCGCCGTCGCCAATTCCCAATATCACTACGGCCAGAACGTCGACGTGTTCATCGAGGATCAGCCTTTCACGCGCGGCGGTTTCGTTCCCGCCATCCTCACCGGGCTGCTCAACGGCAGAATCGATCTGCTGCAAAACAAATACAGCCTCAACAACTTCGCCGACACCCACAGCCTGACCCTGATCGTCGATTCCCTCGCCCTCCAGAACGCGCTCCTCAACCTCTTGCCGGAAAGCCAGCGCAACAGCGATGCGACGCTGAAGGCGGTAGATACCATCCTCAAAAACGCCTCCGCCCTCAAAGCCGTCAGCCAGAGCAATGGCCAAGGCCAAGCCGAAGGCGACGTATTGGAAAACCTCCTCAACGCCCTGGGCATCCAGCTCCTCGGCCCCGACGCCTGGAAGACCCTACGCGGCGACCCCAACGGCAATACCTGGGCTGAAGTGAACGGCAGAGCCCATGCCGACGCCAACGGCAACTGGGTTTACTACGATGGGCGGGAAAGTTTCTACGAAGCGCTCGACCAGCTGGTCGACAGCGACGCCTACAAGGCGCTCCAGGGCCAGCTCACCCTGACCGCGCTCACCGCCCCCCAGGCGGCCGCGCTCAAGGACAGCGCCCCCACCGATTTCGCCGCCTTCGCGGCGCTCTATGGCCTGAGCCCCTTTCTTCTCAGCGGCCCCGGCCTTGAAGCCGCCATCGGCACGGCCTGGGGCAAGCTCTACCAGGATTGGCAAGCCGACCAGCAACTCGACGCCAGCCAAGCCACCTACAGCGAGAACTGGTATACCGACCGGGGCGACTTTCTCACGTACTGGCTGCAAGCGGCAGCGGGCAACAAGGAGGTCGTGCAGGACGCCAATCTGGGCCTGAACACCACCGATCAGCGCCTCTACAAACAACTCGACAGCGGCCAGACGGTCGTCGTGCAAAACACCGTCAGCGGCAACAGCGAACCGCTGGATAGCAAGAACAGCCAGTATTACCTCTTTGGCGGCCAGGGCATGGACGTGCTGCAAGGCGGCGACCTCGACGACCACCTCTACGGCATGGGCGGCCTGGATGTGCTGGAGGGCGGCAAGGGCAATGACACCCTGGAAGGCGGCGAGGGGCTGGATTTCTACCGCTTTCGCACTGGCGACGGACAGGATGTCGTGTTCGATTCCGACGGCAAGGCGATTCTGCAACGCAATGATGAGCTTTACGTGCTGGGCTATAAAACCAGCGACGGTTCCTGGACCGGCGGCACGGGAGCCAATGCCTTCATTGCGACGCAAAGCGGAAATGATCTGATCCTGACATTCAACGACGGTTCGGACGACCGCATCACCTTGAAGCACTTCGACTTCGACAAGGCCGCGACGGCGGAAGGCAGCTACGGGCTGCGGCTGATCCCCGATCTGCCGGGACGGCCGGATGGGCTGACCTTCGTCGGCGATCTGGCCGATTGGGATAGCGATCCGGGCCAGAATGGCACCCAGACCGCCCCGGACGGCCTGGGCAATACCGTGCGCGCCGACGGCAAGGATGGCCGGCCCTTGATCGAACACCCCGACCGCAATGACAACTTCAAAGGCAGCGCGGGCGATGATGTCTTTCTGACCGGCGGCGGCCGCGATCAAGTTCAAGGCGGCGACGGCGGTGACTGGATCGAAGGTGGCGACGGCGGCGACATTCTATTTGGCCATGCGGGCAACGACGTCATCTTCGCCGACACCAGCCTGGACGGCGCGCTGACGCTGGAAGCCGCGATCAAGCACAGCGAAACCGGCGACGCCGTGGGCGCGGCCGATCTGCTGTCTGGCGGGGCGGGCGACGACACCTTGATCGGCGGGGCCGGCGGCAACCTGCTGGTAGGCGGGCCCGGCAAAGACATCCTGATCGGCGGGCCGGGCGACGACAATCTCTTTGGCGACAACGACCTGTATTCGGCCACGCTGAGCTGGTATCTCGAACGGCAGGTCTACGCTCAGGGCGACGTCACGATGTATCAAAGCGGTTTGCATAGCGGCGACTGGCAAACCAGTGACGTATATGACGGAACCGTCGGCAGTCCCGATCTCCTGATCGGCGGGGCGGGCAACGATTGGGCATTAGGTGGCGGCGGCGACGATTTGATTCTGGGCGGGACCGGCAACGACGTGCTGTTCGGCGAAGGCGGCGACGATGTTTTGCTGGGGGGCGACGGCGATGACACACTGTATGGCGGCATCGGCAACGATATTCTCGACGGCGGCGCCGGCGACGATTTACTGTCGGGCGGTTCCGGCGACGACATTCTGATCGGCGGGGCCGGCGACGATACGCTGTTTGGGGGAGAAGGCAATGACCTCCTGATTGGCGGCGCTGGCGACGATACCCTGGTCGGCGGCGCGGGCAAGGACGTTTACCTCTACCACAAGGGCGACGGCCGGGACACCGTCTACGACACGCCGCTCCATGCCGACGACCCGGAGGCCAGCGTGCTGATTCTGGGGCCGGGCATCAAACGGGCCGACCTCAAATTCCGCCTCGATGACGAGTTCTTTTATGTCGATATCGGCGACGGCGGCTGGATTCGCTTCGCGGGCTTTGAC
>CAZFHE010000034.1:0-2709 GCA_964518615.1 uncultured Dechloromonas sp.
GGCCGCCTTGCGCCAACCCTTGTCCTCCAGGCATTGATGCATCCGGCGCACGCTGGCCTGGGTCACCCTCCCGTCAATGCCGGAATAGGCCTGCAATTTGCAGTATTTTTCATCGAGCTCGTAATCGGCGGCCGAGGCCCCGGGCTTTTCCCAATGCCAGGAGGCGCAAGCGGCAAGCAGGAGGGGAATCAGATATCTCATGATCAAGGGTCACGCTCAGGCCATGCCGGCCAGGCTAGCGATTCTCTTTGGTGTGCCACAGCCGGAGCACATAGAGGGTCGATTCCTGAATCTCATAGCGAATCTCGTACTCCCCGGCCAAAATCCGCCTGACCTCGCGCGGCTCGAACTGGAACAGTTGCTCGCCCATGCGCGAATGCGTCAGCAGCACGTCCGGCGCCCGACTCAGCGCCTGAACCGCCCTCGCCGCGGCGGATGGGCTCTTCGGCGCCAGGAATTCATACAAGCGCGCCAAGTCGGAGAGCGCCTTGCTGGTCCACTTCAATTCCATCAAGAGGGCAGCGGCAAGGACTCATGGCCGCCCAGGCTATCGGCCCACGCCCGTACCGCCCGGTGATCGACAACATCGCCGGCATCCACGTCGACCAGCGCTTCGCGAGTTAGCCGGTCGCGCGCCTCTTCCTGGTCCAGCCATGCCGACAAAGCCTGTTTCACGATCCAGCCGCGCGAACGATCCAGGCGCTCGGCCATCTGGTCGACCCTCTCGGCCAGGGGAAGCGGTATATGCGCGGTCACGACCTTGCTTCCGGTCTGAGCCATGTTGCCTTCCTCCTATCCTGATTCGGTTTGATATTGATTGAATCGTATTGATTTCAATCGAATCGTTCAAGCCGGATCGTCGGTGGCGGTATACTTTTGGCCTCGCCACGAATCGACTCCTTCATGAACAAGCCCCCCCAAATTGGAATGGTTTCCCTCGGTTGCCCGAAGGCCGGCAGCGATGCCGAGCTGATCCTGACCCGGCTGCGCGCCGAGGGTTACGATATTTCGCCAAGCTACGGCGATGCCGATCTGGTCATCGTCAATACCTGCGGCTTCATCGACGCCGCCATCGAGGAATCGCTCGACGCCATCGGCGAGGCGCTGTCCGAAAACGGCAAGGTCATCGTCACCGGCTGCCTGGGCGCCAAGGGCGACATCGTGCAGACGACGCATCCCGCCGTGCTGGCGGTCACCGGCCCGCACGCGATGGAAGAAGTGATGGGCCATGTGCACCGGCACCTGCCCAAGCCGCACGATCCCTGGTCCGATCTGGTGCCGCCGCAGGGCGTGCGCCTGACCCCCGAGCATTTCGCCTATCTGAAAATTTCCGAAGGCTGCAATCACAACTGCACCTTCTGCATCATCCCCTCGCTGCGCGGCCCGCTCGTGTCGCGCCCGGTCGGCGATGTGCTGGCCGAGGCCGAGAATCTTGCTCGCGCCGGGGTTAAAGAAATTCTCGTCATCTCGCAGGACACCAGCGCCTACGGCCTCGATGTCAAGTACCGCACGCATTTCTGGGGCGGCCGCCCGGTCAGGACACGGCTCAAGGAATTGTGCGAGGCGCTCTCGAGCTTCGGCATCTGGGTCCGGCTGCACTACGTTTATCCCTACCCCTCGGTCGATGACGTGATTCCGCTGATGGCCGAGGGCAAGATCCTGCCCTATCTCGATGTGCCCTTCCAGCACGCGAGCCCCAAAATCCTCAAGGCCATGAAGCGCCCGGCATCCTCCGAGAACACGCTGGAGCGCATCCGCCGCTGGCGCGACATCTGCCCGGAAATCGTCATTCGCTCGACCTTCATCACCGGCTTCCCCGGCGAGACCGAGGAGGATTTCGATCAGCTGATCCAGTTTCTCGAAGAAGCCCGGCTCGATCGCGTCGGCGCCTTCGCCTACTCGCCGGTCGAGGGCGCTCAGGCCAATGAATTGCCCGGCCTGCCGTCCGAGGAGGTGCGCGAGGATCGCCGGCGCTGGCTGATGCAGGTGCAGGAGGATATTTCCGCCGAAAAACTGGCGGCCAAAATTGACAGTGTGATCGAAGTGCTGGTCGATGAAGTCGACGAGGAAGGCGTGATCGCCCGATCCAAGGCCGACGCCCCGGAAATCGACGGCCTCGTGTATCTCGACGGTTTCTTTGACGCCGCGCCCGGCGATTTCCTGAACGTCCGCGTTACCGACGCCGATCATCACGATCTCTATGCCGAGCCGCTCGGGCGGGACGGATGAGCCAGCCGCCGCCAAAGCCGCCATGCGCGACGCCCTGATCGAACAACTGGCCGCCCTCGTTGGCGAAGCCCATGTGATTGCCGAGGCCGAGGCCATGCAACCCTGGCTGATCGACTGGCGCGGACGCTACCGGGGCGATGCCCGCTGCGTGGTCCGCCCCGGCACGCGGGCCGAGGTCGCCGCCGTCGTCGCCGCCTGCGCCGAGGCCGGCGCGCCCATGGTGCCGCAGGGCGGCAATACCAGCCTGTGCGGCGCGGCGACGCCGGATGCGTCCGACGCCTCGGTGGTACTCAGCCTTGGCCGCCTGAACCGCATCCTGGATGTCGACCCGGTCAATGACACCATCACCGTCGAGGCCGGCTGCACGCTGGCCGCCGTCCAGGAAGCGGCCAACGCCGCCGGACGGCTGTTTCCGCTGGCGCTGGCCGCCGAAGGGACCTGCCAGATCGGCGGCAATCTCTCCACCAATGCCGGCGGCGT
>CAZFHE010000035.1:0-2085 GCA_964518615.1 uncultured Dechloromonas sp.
CGGCACCCAGGGCGAATTCGGCGGCCTCGGCATCGAGGTCGGCATGGAAGACGGGCTGGTCAAGGTCATCTCGCCCATCGAGGACACGCCGGCCTATCGCGCCGGCATCAAATCCGGCGACCTGATCTTCAAGCTCGACGAAACGCCGGTCAAGGGCCTGACCCTGACCGATGCCGTCAAGAAAATGCGCGGCAAGCCCAAGACCTCGCTCAAGCTGACCATACTGCGCAAGGGCGAGGCGAAGCCCCTGGAAGTCACCCTGGTCCGCGAAGTCATCAAGGTGCAGAGCGTCAAGTCCAGGCTGGTCGAACCGGGCTACGGCTGGATACGCATCACCCAGTTCCAGGAAAATACCGTCGCCGACCTGGCCAAGCACATCGGCAAGCTCTACAAGGAAGGCGAGGGCAAACTGAACGGCCTGGTGCTCGATCTGCGCAACGACCCGGGGGGGCTCCTCAACGGCGCCATCGGCGTTTCCGCCGCCTTCCTGCCGCCCGATGTCAAGGTCGTCTCGACCGACGGGCGCGCCGAGGGAGCCAAGCAGGAATTCCTCGCCCAGCCGCGCGACTATCTGCGCGGCACCCGCGAAGACCCGCTACAAGGCCTGCCCGCCCACATCAAACAGGTGCCGCTGGTGGTGCTGGTCAATAGCGGCTCGGCCTCGGCCTCCGAAATCGTCGCAGGCGCGCTGCAAGACCACCGCCGCGCCGTCATCATGGGCACCCAGACCTTCGGCAAGGGCTCCGTGCAATCGGTCGTGCCGCTGCCCGGCAACACCGCCATCAAGCTGACCACGGCCCGTTACTACACGCCGGAAGGGCGCTCGATCCAGGCCAAGGGCATCGTCCCCGACATCGTCGTCGAAGAAAGCGCCGACGGCAGCGCATCGGCCATCGCGCGCATCCGCGAGGTCGACCTCGAACGCCATCTGGAAAACGACCGCGAGAAGGAAGCGCCGCCGCCCGCCGAGCCCAAGCCGGCCGCGGCCAAGCCAGGCAACGGCAAGCCGGGCAAGGACAAGAGCGGCAAGGACGAGGGCGAGGAAGACGCGCCCCAGCGCCTGGAATACGCAAGCGCCGGCGATTACCAGTTCCAGCAGGCGCTGAATCTGCTCAAGGGCTTGCAGATCATGCAGAACAAGCCCAAATAGCCCGCTCATGGAGAGGAACGATGCCCAGCTCTGACCTCTACAAGAAACGCGAGATCCTGTTCGCCAAGTTCCCGCCCGGCCAGGCGCCCGAGGCGGCGGACGATCTGCGCCGCATGGATGAACTGGAAGTCGAAACCCAATACGACAAGCGCCTCATCGACGTCGCCTACGACCTGCGCCAGCACACCTTGCGCGAACTCGACGAGCATCTGGTGGACAAGGGCTACCATCTCGACAACACCCTGATGACCAAGCTGACCCGGGCCCTGATTTATTACGTCGAGGACACCCAGCTCCACAACATCGGCGCCCCGGAAAAACTGATCAAGCCCTCCGCCCAGGAAGCCTACATCAAGGCCTGGGAGCACCACCCGCACGGCGACCACGATGATACGCCGGTGGAGTGGCGGGAATATAAGTAGTAGTCCGGTTTTCTACCGAGCACCGGCGATTTCTCAGGGCTTTCGCACCCGAGCAGCATTATCTTGTGGACATTGGTTAACAATGCGGAGACCCTGTCTTTCCAGGGATGCGACTGAAATGATGGCGTTCATTGCTACACTCGTGTAGACAACGATGCCTTTGAAGGGGAAGGAGTTAACCCCAACCATCATGACTGACACCATTTACCAAATCGAAGTCAATCCGCAATTACCGGAAAGGCTGGAACGTCTCGAAGAACTCGCCAACAACCTGTGGTACAGCTGGGACCGGCCAAGCTTGGGGCTGTTCGCCAGCCTGTCGCGCCCGCTGTGGGAAGCGACCAATCACAATCCCAAGGCTTTCCTGAAACGCGCCGACCAGAAGCGGCTCGAAGCCACGGCCGAGAATCCGGTTTTCCTGGGCGCCTTGAATCGCGTGCTGTCTACCTACGACGGCTATCACGAAATGCCCGGCCTTGCCCATGTGCATGGCCAGCCCTTTCGCGACGACGA
>CAZFHE010000036.1:0-2316 GCA_964518615.1 uncultured Dechloromonas sp.
TTGAGCAGCACGACCCGCGCGCCGACATGAAAAGCCGTCGTCAATTGGCTGAAACCGGCATCGAAGGACAGCGGCAGGGCGGCCAGCAGGGTGTCTCCGGCATGGTTTTCCAGATAGCTGGCGACGCTTTTTGCGCCAGCCACCATGTTGCGATGCGAGAGCACCACGCCTTTGGGCTTGCCGGTGCTGCCCGAGGGGTACAGGATGCCGACGACGTCGGTATCGATGACCCGGTGAGCGCCAGCCAGCGGCGCGGCGAGCAATTCGCTCCAGAGGAGGGTATTGAGGCCGCCGGGCGCTGCGGGGATTTCAGCGCCATCGAGCACGACGACATGGCAGAGATCGTGGCAGGCGGCCAGCGTTTCTTGCAGCAAGGCCAGACGCTCGGCTGATGTGACCAGCACGCGGACATTGCAGTCGCGCAGGATGTAACCGACCTGTTCCGGCTTGAGCAGGGGATTGAGGGGGACAAAAACGCCGCCGGCCGCCGGCGCGCCGAAACTGGCGACGACGGTCTCGAAACGCTTTTCCAGATAGATCGCGACCCGCTCGCCACGCTGCAAGCCCAGCCCCATCAACCCGGAGGCGAATCCGGCAACCTGCTGATGTAGATCGCCATAGGAGAGCGCCGACTGGCCATAGGTCAGGGCCGTGGCTTCGGGCGTGCGGGCCGCGGAGCGGGCGAGCAGTTGGTGCAGCAGATAGGTATCGGTCATGGCGTTGCCTGGCGTGCGGTGGTGAATGGACGATGGCCGGGAATGCGGGCGAGTCGCGCCGCCGGCTGTGATATCCGGCGCTGGCGCTCAACAGGCCATCAGGATGGCTGGCGGACAGTGTATCGTTTTTCCCGAGGTGAGAAATCCGATCACTATTGGCATCGTGTGCTATCTCACATTCGCGTCGATATTCTCCCTCTATAATGCGGCCATCCTGATTCGCATGCCCTAGGAGTATGGTTTGAATACCCAGAAAGAAGTGCTGTCGCTGCTCGACGAGATTCTCAGCTTGCATGGCCGGGCAGCCGCTTTTACCTTGGACACGCCTCTGTTGGGGGCCATTCCGGAGCTCGATTCGATGGCCGTGGTGGCGCTGATTACCGGCTTCGAGGACCGTTTCGGCTTCTCGGTCGATGATGACGAGATCGAGGGCAGCACCTTCGCCACGCTGGGCTCGCTGCTGGCATTTGTCGACGCCAAGCTGGCTGGCTGATCCGGCGATGCCCGTCGCGCAAGCCGCTGCCGTTCAGCCTGCGGTCGTTCAGCCAACTGTCGTTCAACCTGATTTCCTGACCCTTGGCGACGGGCGGCGCTTTTGCCTCTTCCGCCCGGCAGAGGGCGGGGAGGCCAGGGCCGCGGTGCTCTATCTGCATCCCTTTGCCGAGGAAATGAACAAGGCCCGGCGCATGGCGGCCTTGCAGTCACGGGCCTTGGCCGGCGTTGGCTGCGCCGTGTTGCAGATCGACTTGCTCGGTTGCGGCGACAGCAGCGGCGATTTCGCGGATGCCACCTGGGCGGCCTGGCGCGAGGATGCGCTGGCTGGCTATCGCTATTTGCGCGAGCGCTCAACGGCGCCGCTGACGCTCTGGGGCTTGCGCGCCGGTTGTCTGTTGGCGGCTGAAGCCGCCGCGGCCTTGCCGGAAGCCGCCGATTTCCTTTTCTGGCAGCCGGTCGTCTCCGGCAAGTTGCACTGGCAGCAATTCATGCGCTTGAAGATGGCTGGCGAACTGAGCACGGATCGGGCCTCAGGCCAGGCCAAGGCAATCGGCGAGCAACTGCGCGCCAGCCTGGCCGCCGGGCAGTCGGTCGAGATCGCTGGCTACGAGGTTGCGCCGGCCCTGGCTGCCGGTCTGGAAGCGGCCGAACTGTCGCCGCCGCCGGGCCGTCAAGGCCGGGTCGTGTGGCTGGAAACCTCGCTGCGCGACGAGGCGGCCTTGACGCCAGTCGCCGTGACATGCATCGAGCGCTGGCAGGCCGCCGGTTTCGAGGTTGAAGCCCGTATCGTCCGCGGCCCGGCTTTCTGGCAGACGACGGAAATCGAAAAGGCCCCTGAATTACTCGCTGCAACAACAGCGGCGCTGGCGGGCAGGACATGAATATTCGCGAACAGGCCATCGTCTTTCCCTGCGCGGGCGACTCCTTGCTCGGCGTCGTCGCGCTGCCGGATGCGCCAGCGACCCTTGGCGTGTTGATAGTCGTTGGCGGGCCGCAATACCGCGCCGGCAGTCATCGCCAGTTTCTGTTGCTGGCGCGGGCCTTGGCGGCGGCTGGCTATGCGGCGATGCGCTTCGACACTCGCGGCATGGGCGACAGCGGCGGC
>CAZFHE010000037.1:0-1565 GCA_964518615.1 uncultured Dechloromonas sp.
CGACGCCAAAGCCTTTCTCGCCACGCTGACCGAACTGCCCGGCGTTTATCGCATGCTCGGCAGCGATGGCGGCGTGCTCTACGTCGGCAAGGCCAAGAACCTGAAGAAGCCGGTCGCCTCCTACTTCCCCCACAACCTGCCCAGTCCGCGCATCGCCCACATGGTCAGCCAGATCGCCGCCATCGAGACGACGGCGACGCGCACCGAGGCCGAAGCGCTGCTGTTGGAAAACAATCTGATCAAGTCGCTCTCGCCGCGCTACAACATTCTTTTTCGCGACGACAAATCCTATCCCTACATCGTGCTGAGTCGCGGCGCGTATCCGCGTCTGGGATTTTTTCGCGGCAATCCGGATCGCAAGGCCGATTATTACGGCCCCTACCCGTCGGGCTGGGCGGTGCGCGACAGCATTCAGTTATTGCAGAAAATGTTTCGCCTGCGCACCTGCGAGGATACGGTTTTCGCCAATCGCTCGCGGCCCTGTCTCTTGTACCAGATCAAGCGTTGCAGCGGCCCCTGCGTCGAGCTCATTGCGCCGGCGGATTACGCCGCCGACGTGCAACTGGCGACCCTGTTTCTCTCCGGCAAGCAGCAGGAGGTCACCCGGCGTCTGAATCAGGCGATGGAAGCGGCCTCCGCGCGGCTGGCCTTCGAACTGGCGGCCATTTACCGCGACCAGATCCAGTCGCTCTACCAGGTGCAGGAAAAACAATTCGTGTATAGCAGCAAGGGCGAGGATGTCGATATCATCGTCGCGGTCAAGGAGGGCGGGCAAGTCTGCGTCAATCTTGCGATGGTGCGCGGCGGCCGCCATCTCGGCGACCGGCCCTTGTTCCCCAGCAATGCGGGCGAGTCGACGGCGGCCGATGCCGTCGCCGCATTCATCCGTCAGCATTACGCCGTCCATCCGGCCCCGGCGCGGCTATTGGTTTCGCCCCTGCCGGATGAGGCGGAGGGCGAGGGCGCGGCGACGCTGGCCTCCGAATTGGCCTCCCTGGCCGGACGCCCGGCGCCGATCCAGGAAGGGCGCAGCCTGGCGCAGAAAGCCTGGGTCGAGATGGCGGCGCAGAATGCCCGGCTGGCCATCCTGGCGCGCAATCAGGCGGCGGCGCAGCAGGAACAGCGGCTGGCGGCGCTGCAAGACGCGCTGCAACTGGCCGAGCCCATCGCGCGCATCGAATGTTTCGACATCAGTCACACCATGGGCGAAAAGGCGGTCGCCTCCTGCGTGGTGTATGACGGCAATCGCATGAAGAAAAGCGATTACCGCCGCTTCAATATCCGCGATATCACGCCCGGCGACGACTATGCCGCGATGCGCCAGGCCGTGACCCGGCGCTACGACGGCCTCGCGAATAGTGAAAATGGGGGCGAGGGCATGGCCCCGGACCTGATTCTGATCGACGGCGGCAAAGGGCAGGTGGCCTCGGCCTGGGCGGCGCGGGCCGAGCTTGGCCTGAGCCATCTGACCCTGATCGGCGTCGCCAAGGGCGAAGAGAGAAACCCCGGCTTGGAGAGCCTGATTTTTCCCGAGGCCGATGGCCGCCCGCCGCTTAATCTGCCCG
>CAZFHE010000038.1:0-2094 GCA_964518615.1 uncultured Dechloromonas sp.
CGACGACCAGTTGTTCCGTTTCGGCGGCGAGGAATTTGTCGCGCTCTTGCAGCCCACCGACGCCGCCTCCGCCCTGGCGACGCTGGAACGCTTTCGCGGCCAGGTCGCCCGCCAGGAATTCAGCCGCACCGGCCATATCACCATCAGTATCGGCTTCTCCCATCTGCATGCGCACGACACGCCGGCCGACGCCATCGACCGCGCCGACGAGGCCCTGTATTTCGCCAAGCGCCAGGGACGCAACCGCATCGCCTGCCACGACGACCTGGTCGCCAGCCAGCTGTTGCCGGAGCGCGAAAGAATACGCGGGGAAATCGAGCTGTTTTAGCGCGCCGCCCTGGGCGCTAGCCGAGCATGGCCATGCGCGCCTTCGGGCCGGGCGGATGCTTGACGAGATACTGACGGATGCCGCGGATCATGGCTTCGGCCAGTTTCTCCTGATAGGCCTCGTCATTGAGCCGGCGCTCCTCTTCCCGATTGGAGATGAAGGCCGTCTCGATTAATGCCGACGGAATATCCGGCGCCTTGAGCACGGCAAAGCCGGCCTGCTCGACCTGGCTCTTGTGCAAGGTGTTGATCGTCCCCAGTTCGCCCAGCAGGTAGCGGCCAAGTTTCAGGCTGTCGGCGATGGTGGCCGTCTGCGACAAATCGAGCAGGGTGCGGGCGAGGAAGGGATCGCGGGTGCGGATCGCAACGCCGCCGACCAGATCGGCCTCATTCTCGCGTTGCGCCAGGAGACGCGCCTGAGTGCTGGAGGCGCCGCGCTCGGAGAGCACGAAAACCGAGGAACCCCGGGCGTCGGGCTTGATCCAGGCGTCGGCATGGATGGACAGGAAGAGATCGGACTGCACCCGCCGCGCCTTCTGGACGCGAACATGGAGGGGCACGAAGTAATCGGAATCGCGGGTCAGCACCGCGCGCATATTCGGTTCGGCATCAATGAGCCGCTTCAAGCGCTTGGCGATTTTCAGCGTGACGTGCTTTTCGTAGGTGCCGCCCTTGCCGATGGCGCCCGGATCCTCGCCGCCGTGTCCGGGATCGAGGGTGATCGTGACCAGGCGGTCGACCACCGGCTTGCCGGATTTTTTTGCCGTTTGCACTTCCGGCGCCGCCACTGCTTTTTCTTCCAGCGGGAAATCCTCGCTCTTTAAGGGCTCTAGCTCGTCTTCGCGCCCTTGCAGCAGGGCCATCAGCGGATCGGGCGCTTGCGCCGGATAGACATCGAGCACCAGGCGATGACCGTATTCGCCGATCGGCGCGAGCGTGAATACCTGAGGATTGACCTTGCCCTTCAACTCCATGACCAGGCGCACGACGCCCGGCTTGAAACGGCCCGCGCGCAAGAGCTTGATATTGGGATCGTCGGCGGAGAGCTTGCCGGCCAGGCCGTCGAGCACGCTGTTGAATTCGACGCCCTCGATATCGACAACCAGGCGGTCGGGGTTATCGACCAGGAAATGCGTAAACTTGATCGCGGCGCTGCATTCGAGCGTAACGCGGGTGTAGTCGGCGGCGGGCCAGACGCGCACGGCGAGCACCGCCGGCGGCTTCGTTGCCGCGCCGGCCAGGGGCGTGACCGAGAGAATCAGCGCGGCGCCGGCGGCGCGCAGCAGCTGCCTGCGCTGTTGCCCACGCTCCAAGCTGAGGCCAGGCCCTCTAGACATTGCGCTCCTTCTTGGGAATGGACGACGATTTCGAGCGCCCGGCCCTGGCCCTCGTGGCGCAGGCAGAGGCGGATATCCGGCGGCGGGACAACGCCCGCGGCGCGTTCCGGCCATTCGACCAGACAGATCGCGCCATTGTTGAAGTAGTCGCCAAAGCCCGCATCGAGAAACTCCTCGGGTGACTCGAAACGATAAAAATCAAAGTGATATAAGTATAAGCTCGAAACCACATAAACTTCAACCAGGGAATAGGTCGGGCTTTTGACCGGACCGGCATGCCCAAGCGCGCGGATCAGAGCGCGGGCCAGGGTCGTCTTGCCGGCCCCCAGGTCGCCTTCGAGGTAGACCACCCGCCCCCCCCCCCCCCCCCCCCCCCCCCCCCCCCCCCCCCCCCCCCCGCGGGGGGCGGCGCCGCCCGCCCCCCCCCCGC
>CAZFHE010000039.1:0-2239 GCA_964518615.1 uncultured Dechloromonas sp.
ATGTTCGCGCGGTCGTCGGTCCGCGCCGTCGGCGGGGGCGGGGAGCCGATCAACCCGTCCGCCTGGGTGTGGTACTACGACCATGTCGGCAGCGGCCGCTGCCCGATTGTCGATACCTTCTGGCAGACCGAAACCGGCGGCCACATGATCACCCCGATGCCGGGCGCAACGCCCTTGGTTCCGGGTTCCTGCACGCTGCCCTTCCCGGGCATCCAGTTTGCCGTGGTCGATGAGACCGGCAGCGAACTGCCCTGGGGCCAGGGCGGCACCCTGGTGTGCAAGAAGCCGTGGCCGTCGATGATCCGCACCATCTGGAACGACCCGGAGCGCTTCGCGAAGTCCTACTGCCCGGAAGATTTCCAGGGCAAGCTCTACCTGGCGGGCGACGGCGCGATCCGCGACGCCAAGACCGGCTACTTCACCATCACCGGCCGTATCGACGATGTGCTGAACGTTTCCGGTCACCGCATGGGCACCATGGAAATCGAATCCTCGCTGGTCGCCAATCCGCTGGTCGCCGAGGCCGCTGTCGTTGGCCGTCCGGATGAATTGATCGGCGAGGCCATCGTCGCCTTCGTGGCGCTCAAGGGCCCGCGTCCGACCGATCCGGAAGCGATCAAGAAACTGGTCAAGGAATTGCAGGATTGGGTGGCCAAAGAGATCGGCCCCATCGCCAAGCCGAAGGAAATCCGTTTTGGCGACAACCTGCCCAAGACACGCTCCGGCAAGATCGTTCGCCGCCTGCTGCGCAGCCTGGCCAAGGGCGAAGAGGTGGCGCAGGACGTCACGACGCTGGAAAATCCGGAGGTTCTGGAGCAACTGCGCAGCTAGCGCAAGGGGGGCGATGGCCGCCCGCAAGGCGGCCTTCCCACCGGGCTGTCGCCCCATCAGGCGATTTATGGTCACAACGGGCCACAACGGCTGGCAGAGCGATCCGCCAGCCGTTGTCATTTCAACTTTCTACGACTTGCGGCCCAGGCCGCCGAGCAGGGCGGCCACCACCTTGCGCGGTTTGTGCGGCTCGGGCTTGACCGGCGCTTGAGGCGAATCCGGTATTTCGCCGCGCGGCGAACTTTCCTCATAGGGCTTGCTGAAATCGAAACCGTCGGCCGCGATCATCGGGTTGCGCCGCGGCGTCCGGCGTTCCGGGCGTTCGCCCCGTTCCGGCCGCTGCGCGAGCGGCGCCTTGACCGGGGCGGCGCTGCGCTTACGCTTATTGCCCGGCGGGTATTCGTATTCCGGCTCCGGCTCGAAGCCGGCCACTTCGATTTGCTCGATGGGCCGTTTGATCAGCTTCTCGATTTCGATCAGATAGCCAACCTCGTGCGCGTTGACCAGCGAGATCGCCTGGCCCTGGCGGCCAGCCCGGCCCGTGCGGCCGATGCGATGCACGTAATCCTCGGGCACATGGGGCAATTCGTAATTGATGACGTAGGGCAGGTCGTCGATGTCCAGGCCGCGCGCCGCAACGTCGGTGGCGATCAGGGCTTGCGTCTCGCCAGCCTTGAAGGCGTCCAGCGCCTTGATACGGTCGAGCTGGCTTTTGTCGCCGTGGATGGCGTCGGCGCGCAGCCCGGCGCGTTGCAATTCGCGGGTCAGGCGCGAGCAGCCTTGCTTGGTGCGCATGAATACGAGGCACTGGCGGATTTCGCCGGAACGCAGCAGCTTGGTCAAAAGGCCGCGTTTGCCATATTCGGAAACCGGATGCACGCGGTGCGCGATGGTTTCGGAAACCTGATTGCGGCGGGCGACCTCGACCAGCACGGGCGACTGCAACATGGTGTCGGCCAGTTTCTTGATTTCTTCCGAGAAGGTGGCCGAGAACAAGAGGCTTTGGCGCTGCGCCGGCAGCATCCTGAGAATGCGCGTGACATCCGGAATGAAACCCATGTAGAGCATGCGGTCGGCTTCATCGAGAACCAGGGCCTGTACCGAATTGAAGCTGACGCTCTTGTTTTCCACATGATCGAGCAGCCGCCCTGGCGTCGCGACGAGAACTTCGACGCCCTTTTTCAGCTCGGCGATTTGCGGCTTGATATCGACGCCGCCGTAGGCGCACATGGCGCGGATGGGCGTGTACTTGCAATAGGCCCTGACCGATTCGAACACCTGAATCGCCAGTTCGCGGGTTGGCGCCAGGATCAGCGCCCGAACCGGGTGCTTGGCCGGCGAGGGGCTATTGTTGGCGAAGGGCAGGATGCGTTGCAGGATGGGCAGGGTGAAGGCGGCGGTTTTGCCG
>CAZFHE010000040.1:0-1770 GCA_964518615.1 uncultured Dechloromonas sp.
GGCAATCCGCTTGGCCTCGCTCTCGGCCTTGTCGGCGATCCGCCATGCCTTATAGGCTTTGAGGCTGGCGGCGGTGATTTTGTCGATATCCGTTGCCTCGGCAAAAAACTGGCTCAGGCGCTTGATACGCGAGAGCTCATCGTCCTGCGTCTTGGGCGCCTTGGTTGGCAGGCACTCGGCCTGATAGCGCTTGATCACTTCGAGCCATGACTTTGCCGGGCGGTCGGAGGTTTTGACCAGCCGGCAATAGGCTTCCAGCGCCGCGATCTTGTCGCTGCCGAGCGGGATGGTCTTGCGGTTGATCTCGACGTAATAATAGGTTTTTCCGGACGACCAGGTACGCGCCCGCATGCCATCCGGCAAGGTCAGATTCTTGGTGCGTTTGCGGCCCATTTTTCAAGCGGCTTTCGAAAGCCACGAGGGCATGAAGCAGTCGTTGTTGTCGGGTTCGGGCGACGATTTGCTTCTGCCTTCGACGGCGGTAATGGTGACAACTGGCCTGCCGAACACATCGAGCGTGAACGGCATTCTGTTATACGTGAGGCACGCGATTTGCTTTTTCCGATCAGCCGTGCCGGTGAGCAGCTTGATTTCGTCGCGGGTCAGAAATAGGCGCTCGCTCATGCCTTGCCTCCCGCGCGAGCCAGATAATCCGCCAGTTCTTCGATGGTCGAAATCGAGCGCAGCGGTTCGTCTTTGAAGCCGATTTCCATGGGGCGCCGCGCGCCGAAATCGCTATCGAGCCACCACGATTCGAGTGCGTCGCGATCCCATCCGATACAGTCGGCCACCTGGCGGGTGTAGGCCCCCATCAATCGCCCGATGGCATCCGGTAGCGGCGCTTCCGGGGCGTAGTCAAACAGCTTGTAAAGCTCATCCATCTGCCGTTCGGCATCCCGCATGGCGTTCTGCCAAGCGGTAAGGGTTGCTGTGATCTTGGTCATTCCGCCATCCTTTCCGCGCGGCCCCATTCAACCTGCTCGATGCGTTCGCCGATCCAGCGCATCACCGGCACGGCCATCGAGTTGCCGAGCGCCTTGTATCGCGGGCTGTCCGGGCATGTTTCGGTTAGCGCCCCGATAACCTCAGCAGGATATTTCGCTGGATCCCAGTAAACGATGCGCCAGGGGATACGCGTGTAATCGTCCGGGAAACCTTGCAGGCGCTCGCATTCGCGCGGCGTCAGCCGGCGCACATGATTCTCGGTTGCGACGCATGGCGCGGAATCGCCTTTTCCCGTTTCGCCGGATTGCGCATTCAGCGTGCTGACAACATCGCCCATGTCGCCGCGCCCGTTGCGAGCGATGCGAGGCTGGAAGCCGTAGGCCACTGCGGTTGGGTTTTCGGCGCATAGCGACGGACAGAGATTCTCGGCACTGGCGCATTGCGTGCCGGCCAGGTTCGCCGGGAAGGCCACCGGCACCAGCGGCGTGCCTCGGCCCGTACCGTCCTCGCTGGCGTCGAAGCCGTTGCCGCGCAGGGTGTGGGCGATCAGCGTTTCTGTCTCGTAGTCAATCCGGCCCATGCCGCCCGCGTTGAGGCAGTGGGAGATTTCGCCGGTCGAGGCGATCAGCCCGCCGTCGCAGTCGAAGTCGGTTCCGAGTCCGCCACCGCCGCGAGTGCGCGCCGCAAGTGTGGGGGCAGCGTTTTGCCCCGCTTGTCGGCTCGGCGCAGGATGCCACGACAGGCTGTGGCGCTCAAAAAGTGCCGCCGCGGCACGTCGCCAGTCTCCAAGATATCCGACAACGAACACACGGCGGCGGCGCTGGG
>CAZFHE010000041.1:0-8095 GCA_964518615.1 uncultured Dechloromonas sp.
TCGCGCTGGGTGGCGTGGGTGGCGCGCAGTTCCTCGATGAAAATGGCGTCGGCGCGTTGCAGCAGGCTGGCCGCCTGGCGGCTGACTTCGCCGAGAATGCGCACGCCCAGCCCCGGCCCCGGAAAGGGGTGGCGATAGACCATTTCGCGCGGCAGGCCGAGCGCCACGCCCAGTTCGCGGACTTCGTCCTTGAACAGTTCGCGCAGCGGTTCGAGCAACTTCAGGTGCATGTCCTCCGGCAGGCCGCCGACGTTGTGGTGGCTCTTGATGGTGTGCGCGCCCTTCTTGTTCTTGCCGGCCGATTCGATCACGTCCGGGTAGATGGTGCCCTGGGCCAGCCATTTGGCTGCGGTCAGTTTTTTCGATTCGGCCTGGAAAACCTCGACGAATTGCGCGCCGATGATCTTGCGCTTCTGCTCCGGGTCGGCGACGCCAGAGAGTTTGCCCATGAAATCGTCGACGGCATCGACGCGAATCACCTTGACGCCCAGATTACGGGCGAACATCTCCATCACCATGTCGCCTTCATTGAGGCGCAACAGGCCATGATCGACGAAAACGCAGGTCAGTTGGCGACCGATGGCGCGGTGGATCAGCGCCGCCGCGACGCTGGAATCGACGCCGCCGGAGAGGCCGAGAATCACCTCCTCCTGCCCCACCTGCTGGCGGATGGCGCGCACCGCCTCCTCGATGTAATCGCCCATCACCCAATCGGCGCCACAGCCGCAGACGCCATGCACGAAGCGTTCGAGAATGGCTCGCCCTTGCAGGGTATGCGTGACTTCCGGGTGAAATTGCACGGCGTAGAACTGGCGGCGCTCGTCGGCCATCCCGGCGACCGGGCAGGACGGCGTCGAAGCCATCACCCTGAAGCCGGGCGGCAGTTCCGTCACCGAATCGCCGTGGCTCATCCACGCCTTGAGCATGCCGTGACCCTCATCGGTGTAGAAATCGGCGATGTCGTTCAAGAGCGCCATGTGGCCGTGGGCGCGCACCTCGGCATAACCGAACTCGCGCGCCTTGCCCGCTGCCTCCGCGCTCATCACCCGGCCGCCCAGTTGCCGCGCCATCGCCTGCATGCCGTAGCAGATGCCGAGCACGGGAACGCCCAGCTCGAACACCGCATCCGGCACTTGCGGCGCGTCGCCCTCGGTCACCGAATTCGGCCCGCCGGAAAGAATGACGCCCCTGGCCCCGTAGCCGCGGATGAAATCCTCGGAAACGTCAAAAGGATGGATCTCGCAAAAGACTTTTGCCTCGCGCACGCGCCGGGCAATCAGTTGCGTGACTTGGGAACCGAAGTCGAGGATGAGGATTTTCTGGTGGGCCATTTTTTGGAATCCTGAATAAAACAAGGGCGGCTCCGGGAGCCGCCCCCTGGACGCGCGGGAAGGTCAATCCGCGCTGTAATTCGGCGCTTCCTTGGTGATCTGGACATCGTGGACGTGCGATTCGCGGATGCCGGCGGAGGTGATTTCGACGAAACAGGCTTTTTTGTGCATATCGCCGATGCTGGCGGTACCGAGGTAGCCCATCGACGAGCGCAGGCCGCCCATCAGTTGGTGGATCACGGCCAGCACCGAGCCTTTGTACGGCACGCGGCCCTCGATGCCTTCGGGCACGAATTTGTCGACGTTGGCCGTGGTTTCCTGGAAATAGCGGTCGCTCGATCCGGCCTGCATGGCGCCCAGCGATCCCATGCCGCGATAGGATTTGTAGGAGCGCCCCTGGAACAGTTCGACTTCGCCCGGCGCTTCCTCGGTACCGGCGAACAGGCCGCCGAGCATCACCGTGTCGGCTCCGGCGGCGATGGCCTTGGCAATGTCGCCGGAATAGCGGATGCCGCCGTCGGCGACCATCGGCACGCCCGTGCCCCGTAGCGACTCGGAGACATTCTGGATGGCGGTGATCTGCGGCACGCCGACGCCCGCGACGATGCGCGTGGTGCAGATGGAGCCGGGGCCGATGCCGACCTTGACGCCGTCGGCCCCGGCATCGACCAGGGCGCGCGCGGCATCGGCGGTGGCGATATTGCCGCCGATGACTTCGATTTGCGGATAGTTTTTCTTGACCCAATTCACGCGGTCGAGCACGCCCTGCGAATGGCCGTGAGCGGTATCGACGACGACCACATCGACGCCCGCCTCGGCCAGCAATTCGACCCGCTCCTCGGTGCCCGCGCCGACGCCGACGGCAGCGCCGGCGCGCAAGCGGCCGGACGCATCCTTGTTGGCCAGCGGATGCTCGGTGGATTTCAGGATGTCCTTGACGGTGATGAGGCCGCTCAGGCGGAATTCCTCATCCACCACCAGCACCCGTTCGAGACGGTGGGCGCGGATCAATTCCTTGGCTTCCTCGACGCTCGCGCCTTCCTTGACCGTCACCAGACGCTTTTTCGGCGTCATGATGGCCTTGACCGGCTGATCGAGATTGGTCTCGAAGCGCAAATCGCGATTGGTCACGATGCCGACGACCTTGCCTGTCCGGTCCAGCACCGGCAAGCCGGAAATCCGGTACTGGCGGGTGATTTCGAGCACATCGCGCACCGTCATGGTCGGCGAGACGGTGATCGGATCCTTGAGAATGCCGGACTCGAAGCGCTTGACCTTGGCCACTTCCGCCGCCTGGGCCTGGGCCGAGAGATTCTTGTGGATGATGCCGATGCCGCCTTCCTGGGCCAGCGCGATGGCCAGCCGGCCTTCGGTCACGGTATCCATGGCCGCCGACAGGAGCGGCAGATTGAGGCTGATATTGCGCGTCAGGCGCGTCGCGAGACTGACGTCGCGAGGCAGGATCTGGGAATGGGCGGGGACGAGCAGGACGTCGTCGAATGTCAGAGCTTTTTGCAAAAGTCGCATGGCCTTTGACCCGAGGTCACAAAATCGTATTATACAGAATTTCCTTGCCACCCCGGATTGCCATGAAGCCTGCTGCTGCACTCGTTGTCGGAATTGTCTCGGTTCTTGCGCTGGGCGCGGCCCATGCCCAGGTCTACCAATGGAAGGATGCCTCCGGCCGCACCGTGATTTCCGACACCCCGCCCGCCGGTAGCGCCGGCCGGGAAGCCAATGTGATCGGCGGGCAGCAGCCGCTGGTCAAGGGCGAAGTCGCCGGCGAAAAACCTGCCGACGCGCCGAAATCTGTGGCGGAAAAGGATCTCGAATTCAAGAAGCGCCAGCAGGAAGCCCGCGAAAAGGCCGACAAGGAAGCCAGGGAGCAGAAGGCCGATGCCGATCGCAAGGAAAACTGCGAACGCGCCCGGCGCAATCTCGCGGCCATCGAGTCCGGATACGGGGTATCCTCATTCGACGAAAAAGGCGAGCGCAAGCTGTTTGACGAGAATCAGCGCAAAGCCGAAATGGATCGCTACCGCGAGTTCATCGCGCAAACCTGCAAGTAGCGAAAAACCTGAAAAACCGCCTTCAGTCCTCGGAGGCGTCGCCATCGCCGGCGCCTTTTTTGACATCGGCTTCGCCGATGCCTTTTTTCATCGCCTTGCCGGCTGCCGCCCGCTGCTTGCGCACTTCCTTGGGATCGGCGATCAGCGGCCGGTAGATTTCGACCCGGTCGCGGTCGCGCAACACGGCATCGGTTTTGGTGAGCCTCGCGTAGATGCCGAATTTGCTTTTCTGCAAATCAATTTCCGGATATTTGAGCAGCAGGCCGGAGGCTTTAAGCGCGTCTGCCAGCGTCGCGCCCTCGGGCAGGGAGAGGCGCACGACTTCCTGTTTGCCGGCCTGCGCGTAGCAGACCTCGATATCGAGCATTTTTTCAGCCATGGGCGGGCCCATGAAGCTGCGCCGCCCGGCGCACGAAGGCATCGACAAAGGTATTGGCGATATGCCCGAACACCGGCCCGATGATTTTCTCGAACAGCTTGCTGGAAAATTCGTAATGCAGCCGGAACTCGATCTTGCAGGCGTCGGCGGCCAGGGCGCGGAAATGCCAGGAGCCTTCGAGACGCCGGAAAGGCCCGTCGACCAAGCGGATTTTCATCAGCCCGGGGAATTCCTTGTCATTTTCCGTGGTGAAGCTGGCTTTCACCGCCCGGTAATTGATATGCAGCGTCGCCACGGTCTTTTGGGCATCGCGAAATTTCACGTCGGCGCGGCCGCACCAGGGCAGAAATGCCGGGTAATCCTCGCAATGGTCGACCAGCTCGAACATGCGTTCGGCGGAGTGAGCGATCAATACGGTCTTTTCAACCAAGGCCATGCGTCGGCGATGTGCGGATATTCTGTAAAATGGCAATTTTAATGGATCACTTGCGGCATGAGCATCACGGTCAACAAAAAAGCCTTTCACGACTACTTCATCGAGGAGAAGTTCGAGGCCGGGATCGCCCTCCAGGGTTGGGAGGTCAAGGCCATTCGCGCCGGGCGCATGAATATCAAGGAATCATACGTCATCATCAAGAGCGGCGAGATTTTCCTGATCGGCATGCACATCTCGCCGCTCTCCACCGCCTCGACGCATGATCGCCACGATCCGGTGCGCACGCGCAAGCTGCTCTTGCACAGCCGCGAAATCATGAAACTGATCGGCAAGGTCGAGCGCGCGGGTTACGCCCTGGTGCCGCTCGATCTGCATTTTCTGCGCGGGCGCATCAAGCTGGAAATCGGGCTCGCCAAGGGCAAGAAACAGCACGACAAGCGCGCCGACCAACTGGACAAGGACGCCAAGCGCGAAGCGCAACGCGCCATCAAGGAGCAGGCGCGGTGAAGGCTGCGCCTGCCCGCATCGCCATCGACGCCGGGCGCTGTGCAAAGCATGGGCTGGACCGGCAGCGCCCGTGGCTCATGCGCCACGGCGAAACCCGAAGGCTCTCGGCCCATCCGGCAAGCCCGCCCGGCAAACCTGAGTCATGAAACACAGCATCCGCGAAACCCTGCAATCATCTGGAGAGAGCAAAACATGAGCAAGTCTTCCAAAAACCCGCAGCAAAGCGCCTCCCCCGCCGTGCGTTTTTTCAGCGGCGAAAACGTGCCGCTTGAAATGCACAAGGTGCGCGTCGTTCAGAAACTGAGCTTGCCGCCGATTGAAGAACGGCTGACGGCGATTCGCCGCGCCGGTTTCAACACCTTTTTGCTCACGACGCGCGATGTCTATCTGGACATGCTGACCGACAGCGGCACCAATGCGATGAGCGATGCGCAGATGGGCGCGATGATGCAGGCGGATGACGCCTATGCCGGATCGCAGAGCTTCGAGCGCATGCGCGATGCCATCGAGGACGTGTTCGGCAAGCGTTTCGTGCTGCCGGTGCACCAGGGGCGCGCCGCGGAAAACATTATTTTCCGCAGCTATGTGAAATCCGGCGATCTGGTGCCGATGAATTACCACTTCACCACCACCTTGGCGCATATCGAACAAAACGGCGGCAGGATCGCCGAATTGCTGCACGACGAAGCGCTGAAAATCAAGAGCGACAATCCCTTCAAGGGCAATATGGATATCGCCAAGCTGCGCCATGCAATTGCCAGCCATGGCGTGCAAAACGTGCCCCTGATCCGCATGGAAGCCTCGACCAACCTGATCGGCGGCCAGCCGTTCTCGATGGCGAATTTGCGCGAGGTCGCCCAGGTCGCCAAGGAAAACAACATTCCGCTGGTGCTCGATGCCAGTTTGATTGGCGAAAACGCCTGGTTCATCAAGCAGCGCGAACCGGAATTCCAAGAGGCCAGCGTTGCCGACATCCTGAAAGAAATGTGCGCGCTGGCCGACATCGTGTATTTCTCCAGCCGCAAGGTCAGTTCCTCGCGCGGCGGCGCCATCTGCACCAACCGGTCGGAAATTTTTGAAAAAATGAAAGTGCTGGTGCCGCTGTTTGAAGGCTTTTTGACCTACGGCGGCATGTCGGTGCGCGAAATCGAAGCCATGGCGGTGGGTCTGCGCGAAACCACGGACGAAACCGTGATCGGCCAAAGCCCCTCCTTCATCCGTTATCTGGTGGAACGCCTGGAAACCCTGGGCGTTCCGGTCGTGACGCCGGCCGGCGGCCTGGGCTGCCACGTCGATGCGATGGGCTTTTTGTCGCATATCCCGCAAAAGGAATATCCGGCGGGCGCGCTGGCGGCGGCCTTCTATTTGATCTCTGGCGTGCGCGGCATGGAACGCGGCACGGTATCGAGCACGCGCGACCAGCACGGCCACGACATTCTCGCCGATGCCGAATTGCTGCGCCTGGCTTTCCCGCGCCGGGTGTTTACCTTGTCGCAGGTGAAATATGTCGAGGACCGGCTCCATTGGCTGTACACGAAACGCGACCTGGTCGGCGGCCTGCGCTTTGTCGAAGAGCCTTCCGTGCTGCGCTTCTTCATGGGACGGCTCGAAGCCCTGAGCGACTGGCCGGAAAAACTGGTGCAAGCCTTCCGCCAGGACTTCGGCGACAGTCTGTAAGCGTCGGCGGAAAGGACCTCGATGCTCCGGCTGACCGAACTCAAGCTCCCGCTCGACCACGCTGACGACGCCCTGGCGCCGGCCCTCTGCCGGCGTCTGGGCATCGCCGCCGATGAACTGCAGGGCTTCACCGTGTATAAGCGCAGCCACGACGCGCGCAAGAAATCGGCCATCGCGCTGATTTACCAGATCGACGTCGAATTGCGCGACGAAGCCGGGGTCCTTGCCCGCCTCAAGGACGACCGGCAAGTAATGCCGACGCCGGACATGGACTATCGCTTCGTCGCCCAGGCCCCGGCCGGCCTGACAACGCGGCCGGTGGTCATCGGCGCTGGCCCCTGCGGCCTGATGGCTGGCCTGTTGCTTGCGCAGATGGGCTTTCGCCCCATCATTCTCGAACGCGGCAAGGCCGTGCGCGAGCGCACCAAGGACACCTGGGATCTGTGGCGCAAGCACAAGCTCCATCCGGAATCCAATGTCCAGTTCGGCGAGGGCGGCGCAGGCACCTTCTCCGACGGCAAGCTGTACAGCCAGATCAAGGACCCGAATTTCCTGGGCCGCAAGGTCATGGCCGAATTCGTCCACGCGGGCGCGCCGGCCGAGATCATGTTTGTCAGCAAACCGCACATCGGCACCTTTCGCTTGGTCAAAATGGTCGAAAACCTGCGCGCGACCATTACCCGCCTGGGCGGCGAAATCCGCTTTGGCAGCAAGGTCGAGCGCCTCTTGGTCGACGAAGGGCCGGGGCAGAGGCAAATTCGCGGCATCGAGCTGGCGGGCGGCGAGCGCATCGAAGCCGAACACGTGGTGCTGGCCATCGGCCACAGCGCCCGCGACACCTTCCAGACCCTGCATGAGGCGGGCGTCTACATCGAAGCCAAGCCCTTCGCCATCGGTTTTCGCATCGAACACCCGCAAAGCCTGATCGACCGCGCCCGCTTCGGTCCCAATGCCGGCAATGAAAAGCTGGGCGCCGCCGACTACAAGCTGGTGCATCACTGCGCCAATGGCCGCGCCGCCTACAGTTTCTGCATGTGCCCGGGCGGTCAGGTGGTGGCCGCCGCCTCGGAACCGGGCCGGGTCGTGACCAATGGCATGAGCCAGTATTCGCGCGCCGAGCGCAACGCCAACGCGGCGCTGGTGGTCGAGGTTCGCCCCGAGGATTTTCCCGGCGACTATCGCCGCAATCCGCTGGCCGGCATTGATTTCCAGCGCCACTGGGAAAGCATGGCCTTCATCGCCGGCGGCGGCACTTACGACGCCCCGGCCCAGCGCGTCGGCGACTTCCTGGCTGGCCGCCCCTCGACCGCGCTGGGCAGCGTCGAACCCTCCTACCAGCCGGGCGTGCATATGACCGATTTGGCCGCCTGCGCTCCCGATTATGTGATCGAGGCGCTGCGCGAGGCCATCCTGGCCTTCGACCGGCAGATCAAGGGCTTCGCCATGGACGACGCGGTGCTTACCGGTGTCGAGACGCGCACCTCGTCGCCCATCCGCATCAAGCGCGGCGACGATTTCCAGAGCATCAACACGCGCGGCCTCTACCCCGCCGGCGAAGGCGCGGGCTACGCCGGCGGCATCCTGTCGGCCGGCGTCGACGGCATCAAGGTCGCCGAGGCCGTGGCGCTGGCCATCACCGGACAAGAGCGCCCGGCGGGATAAAGCGCTTTCGGCTCAATCGTTGACGTAAGGCGCT